>NZ_JBHUDD010000092.1:0-1731 GCF_042677865.1 Lacimonas salitolerans
GGTCGCGGTGGCGACGCGAGCATCAAGTCGCTGCCGCCATCGCACATCGAAAGACTCGCCATAATGCGCAACTGTAGTACTAAGAATGAAACTTACTTCGAGGCGGATTCGTGAAAAAACTCTTCATCACTATCGCATTGGCGCTGACGTTGTTTGCAACTGCACCGGCGCCTCAGGCATCGGCGATGACGCTGCAACAGCAGCGCAACCAGACGTATCATGCGCTTGGCGACATCCTGAGTGAGCTGCGCACAGAATTCGATGCCACCCAAGCCCAGTTCCGGGCTTCGACCGACCGGGCCGAGCGCGACATGCTGCGCCAGAAACTCCGCAGCCAGCGCGCACGTTTCAGCTTTCTTGTAACGACACGTCGCATGGCACGCAATTTTTATACCGCTGGTCAGCTCGATACGATCATCGTGCGTTATGATCTGCCGGTTAGCAGAAGCTGAAACCTCAAACCGATCTGATAAAGGCCTCTGCACTGCAGGGGCCTTTTGCTTTGGTGGACACTCATTCCTGAGGCAGTTCCAGGTCCAGGCCTGACAGTTCAAGCTCTTCGCGATAGAATCCGACATCTTCAGCCCGGTGATGGCGGATCACCGTATCCAGATCCCGTCGCATTGCGGCGCGGTCCGCGTCAGTCAGGATATCGTCGACATCATCGGTCAGCGGATCGAACAGCACCAAAGCCAGATCCAGACGTTCCGGTGCCAGCGAAAAATTATGCGGGGCCAGTTCCCATGATGTGCGCAAGGCATCGCGCGCGCCCTCGATATCGCCTGAATAGATTCGGGCCGAGGCCATCACCGCCCAGGCATGGGCATTGCCGGGATTGAGCGAGAGACTTTCGTCCATCAGCGCAACCGCCTGCGAGCCGCGTTCGGCAACGACCTCGACCGGGGCGGTCAGCCGGTCGGGATCATCCGCGTAAGGCAACAGATCGGCGCGGATATAGGACGCAGCCTGCTGCATCAGATAGCTGGCGCGATCGTACATATCGGCACCGACCGCCAGAATTGGCTGATCAAAGACATTCCCGCGCCGCAACTCGGCATTGAAGGCCGGCGCATTCGCCGCCAGCGTCAATACAGATCCGCCGCCCACCAGCAAGATGGCCACAGTGCTTGTCGTGATCAGAAATCGCTCCATGCCGCGTCATGCCCTTGTCTGTTGCATGCCCGTTTATGCGCCGGGACGGCCAGCCGGGCAATGCCATGTGGTCATGCATCGCAAAAACAATTGCCCCCAAGGAATCACATGGGGCGCATTCACTGCCATCCCAGGTCCTCAAGGCAACCATTGTTAGTTGTTTGAATTATTCCAATCTATCCCTGATTGTGCGTCGTTAACCAACCGCACATTCTACCATGCGGCCCGGTGATAAAAATGGGTCAGTCACGCGCGGTGAATAGAAAAATATCGGCCCGCACCTTGTCCGGCATTCCCGGGCATACTGCGAGGCCAGCCCCAGGATACAAGTATAAATCATTTTAAAACAGTTACTTGCGATCCTATCCCCCGAGGGTTCGCATAGAGTTTACAATCCTGCCAAGAACCGCCCCGACAGTCTGACAGGGGCACATGCACAGGAATCGAACACAGTCAGAGAATTGAGGGGGAGTCAAACAGTCAACCGTTGCACTTATTAGGGTCTGTTGACGTTTAAGGATTCCCATATCGGCTTCGAAGTGATTCAAGGTTGCCAAATGGGAGGTGACCTTGATCCGC
>NZ_JBHUDD010000093.1:0-1751 GCF_042677865.1 Lacimonas salitolerans
CAAGCAAATGACCGGAAACCAAACCACCCACACAAACCGCGAAATAGCCGAATTTTCTCGGCAAGATGAACGAGGAGATTTCGAATGAAGACAAGCAGATACACTGAAGCACAGATCATCGCGATCCTGCGGCAGGCTGAAGGCGGTGTGCCGGTGGCGCAGTTGTGCCGTGAACATGGGATGAGCGACGCGTCTTTTTACAAATGGCGGGCCAAGTATGGCGGCATGGATGCGTCGATGGTCAGCCAGATGAAGGCGATGGAAGAAGAGAACCGTCGGCTTAAGCGGATGTATGCGGACCTGAGTATGCAGAACGATTTGCTGAAGGAAGTCCTTGGAAAAAAGTAGATCGGCCTTCTCAGCGCCGCGAGATGGCCGAAACGGCGGTGGAACGACGGGGCGTCAGCATCGCGCTGGCGTGTCGGGCCTTCGGGGTCAGCGAGACCTGCTATCGCTACAGCCCCAAGCTGAAGGACGAGAACGAGGTGATCGCCGATCTGCTGACAGGGCTGACGGATGCACGAAAGACTTGGGGTTTTGGCCTGTGTTTCCTGCATTTGCGCAACGTGACGGGGCATCCGTGGAACCATAAACGCGTCTATCGGATCTACTGTGAGCTGGAGTTGAACCTGCGTATCAAGCCCCGCAAGCGGCTAAAACGGGAGAAGCCTGACGTTCTGGCCGTGCCGGACGCGCCCAATGTGACCTGGTCCATGGACTTTATGGCGGATCGCCTCGGCGACGGCGGGGCTTTTCGGCTTTTGAATGTGTTGGACGACTTCAACCGAGAGGGGCTGGGCATCGAGGTTGACTTCTCGCTGCCCGCAGAACGTGTCATCCGCAGCCTGAACCGCATCATTGGGTGGCGCGGGAAACCCTGCACAATTCGTGTGGACAACGTCCTAGTGCTCTGAGTCTGACACATCTTACCTATTCCCGCGGAGTTCATCGAGGACGTTCAGGGCGCGACGTTCCCGGGTGAGGATGTCTTCGGCAGTTTTGGTCCATTTGAAGGGCTTCGGCTTTTCATTGTGCTGGGCCAGATAATGGTAGATCGCGGCCTCCAGATCATCGACGCTGGAATAACTGCCGCGTCGAATGCGCCTTGACGTGATCTCGGCGAAGAAGCGTTCGACCAGGTTCAGCCACGAGGCGCTTGTGGGCGTGAAATGCAGCTTGAAGCGCGGGTGCTTGTCCAGCCAAGCCCGCACCTCGGGTGTCTTGTGGGTGGCGTAGTTGTTGAGCACCAGATGGACATCGCGCTTGCCCGGCACGGCCTTGTCGATGTTGTGCAGGAATTTCAGAAACTCCTTGGCGCGGTGGCGCGGCAGGCATTCACCGATGACCATGCCCGACTTCACATCCAGCGCCGTGAACAGCGTCGTTGTTCCGTGCCGTTTGTAATCGTGGGTCATGGTTGCGGCGCGGCCCTTCTTTAGCGGCAATCCCGGTTGCGTCCGGTCGAGCGCCTGAATTTGCGATTTCTCATCCACGCAAAGCACGACTGCCCGGTCCGGCGGGTCGAGGTAGAGGCCCACGATATCCGTAACCTTCTGCTCGAACATCGGATCGTTCGAGACCTTGACCCCCTTCGTGACATGCGGCTTGAGACCAGCTTCCGCCCAGATGCGACCCACGCTGGACGGCGAGATGTCCATGGCCTCGGCCATCAGGGCACGACTCCAGTGCGTGGCATTGGGCTGCCGCGCGACAAACAGGCTGAGAATCCAGCGTCAATCAGGATGAGAACG
>NZ_JBHUDD010000094.1:0-1837 GCF_042677865.1 Lacimonas salitolerans
TCCCAGCAAGCCGCTTCCTGCACGCTTCAGGCCAGAAAACCCGCCCTGAACCGCGGAAAACGACGAAAAATCGAGGTGCCCTTAAGTGGAAAATACCCTTTACACCCGTAGCAGCTTGCGAATGGTGACAGGCAGAGGAACGCATGACTTCATGTGGCGAGGGAGGCTCAGATGAAGGTTTTTATCGTTGCAATGTTCACCTTTTTGGCATTTTTGGGATCAGCTCGTGCAGGTGACATGAGTGGCATTGCTAACAGTTATTTTGTGCAAGCTACTCAGTTCTATGAGGAATATAATGAGCTCCGTGAAGCGGGGGAGGGCAAAGCCGCAAAACGAGTTGTCCTGTTGGAAAGAATATCGGAATTGCTAGAAGCGATTATTCAAGAGCACCCCGAAAGTGATGTTGCAGTTGAGATCGTGCTGGGCAGAGTGGGTGATTTGGACCTTGACGGTGTAGCTCAGTTATTCGATGCGGAATGCCACCTCCTACCCATCCTCTGTACCGATATGGTCGTTGAAAGTGACCCTGACCTCCAAGCGCAAGTCGAGCGGTTAATCAGAGGTCGGCTGCGAGAGTACGATCCAAATACTTTAGCTAAAGTCTGGGCGCTGTCTGAGGGTCGTAGTGCGATTTTTGTTCCGCACATTGCTGATGAGGTGCTAGATTTACTTGTTTCCACTATCGGCGATTTGCAGCTTATGCGGGTGGTAACAAGAACAACGTCTCCCCCCATCTTGGGAGGAAGCCACTTTACTGTCATGCCCTCGAGATTTGAGAGTCGGATAAGCTACGTCTTGCATAATCAGGCGATCGCTACCTCCTTCAACATCCGCGATGCTAGTGCAGTGTTTGACAACATGGGGGCTCCTGCCATCGAGATTACTCTGGACGCAGAGGGGTCAAAAAAACTTGGTGAGGCCACTGCACACGAGGTCGGTTGGCCTTTGGCTATCGCACTGGATGGTGAGGTTCTATCCGCGCCTGTAATCCAATCAAAGATCGCCAGTGGAAAAGGCATCATCAGAGGTCAGTTCTCGGTTTCAGAAACAGAGGTGATCGCGGCCATCTTACGTGCGGGACGTTTGCCTAAAGCAATCACGATCAATCCGTGAGGCTTCGTCCTTCTTTCCTTTTGGAGCCACCCGTTGGGTCACCGCTTGGGGCACTTCAGAGTGCCACCACGACAGCCAATCCATTTGCGGAAGGATGCTTCGGGCTGATCGGGTGACTGGCTGGGGTGGTAGGATTCGAACCTACGATACACGGTACCAAAAACCGATGCCTTACCACTTGGCTACACCCCAACGTGCCGCGTTGATTACTGCCAAGCGGGCGGGGGTTCAAGACCGCATTTGCGAAAAAATCGCGGTTTATTCGCGTGGGGCATCGCGGCGCAGCAGGTCGTCCTGTGCGGTGACCACGCGTTCCTCTTCGACGATGCGCTCGAGCTGATGTTCGGTGCTGGCCTGAACGTCCAGCGAATCGTCGGGGTTGTTGGCCGGGGCGGCCGGGCCCTGGGGGCTGTGTTGCGTTGTTTGCTGCGCGGGTGCGGGAGGGTCGCACATCACCAGCCGGTAGGTCGGGTCGGGCATCTCGATTCCTGCGGCCTCGAACGCGGCGAGGATCTGACGGATCGCCTCGCCCCGGGCGGTCAGCAGCGACGTGCTGCGCTGATCGATCCAGGCGGTCATGCGCAGCGATATGTCGGACGCGTTCAGGCTTTCGGTCCAGACCAGAACGGCAGGGCTGGTCAAGACTGTGAATCGGCATGCAAAAGTGACCCACTTGGGTGGGTTATGATCATCTAAAACTGACCCACCTGCATTGTTAACATCC
>NZ_JBHUDD010000095.1:0-1917 GCF_042677865.1 Lacimonas salitolerans
CACAACATCTTGTGCCTCAAGCAAATGACCGGAAACCAAACCACCCACACAAACCGCGAAATAGCCTCCTTTCTGGCCGCTTTGTTTAAAAGAGGACAAGGCTGCCCCGCTGGATTGGCCGCGCACAAATAAAGCGCTAGCCGACATCGTGACCTCGGGTGGGGGCTTACTTCGCGCATTGGAGGATGCCCTAAGGGCTCTAGAAGGCAACTCAAATGCGCTGCTCCTGGTGACGGATCTTGAGGCGCTGCATCCGTTTCTGCGCATTGGGGCTATTGAAAGTCAGCTGCAAGGTAAATTCAACGCGCCGACAGTTTTCTTCTACCCGGGAACGCGAACTGGGAAGACGCGGCTCAAATTTATGGGCTTCTATCCAGAAGACGGCAACTACCGTTCCGTCCACGTTGGCGGATAAATCAGAGACTTGGGAGGATAAGCTGTGAGCATTCGGAAACTGTTTGATCCGTCCAAGGATATTTATCGGAATATTGAGAAGGTAATTACCTATGGCGCTGCCCAGGAAGAGCGACTTCGTTCGGAAATCTCCGAGTATGTCGTTACAGACAGCATTGAAGAGCAGTTTCGCAAGCTCCTCGACCGCATGCAGCTTGCCATGGAGTCTGGCGGTGAAAATGAGATAGGCGTCTGGGTGTCTGGCTTTTATGGATCAGGCAAGAGCTCGTTCACCAAATATCTGGGTCTCGCGTTCGACAGCCAGCGCACGATCGACGGAACCCCATTTATCAAGCATCTGCAAGATCGTCTGCATAAGCCGCAAACCAAAGCGCTGCTTGGCACGGTTGCACAGCGTTTCCCGGCGGCGGTTGTGCTGCTCGACCTGGCAAGCGAGATGCTGGCCGGAGCAACCATGGAAGATGTGTCCACGGTTCTCTACTTTAAGGTTCTTCAATGGGCCGGTTACTCGCGAAATCTCAAGGTTGCCGCCTTCGAACGTATGGTTGAGAAGGACGATCGCACACCTGAGCTACATCGGCGTGTGGGTGAAGCTCTGCCAGGCGCCACTTGGGAACGTGTTCAAAATAACCCGCTTGCGATCGATGGGCTGATCCCAAAGATTGCTCATGAGATGTATCCGGGTCTATTCCCGGAAGTGAAGTCGTTTTCATCGAGCACCGAAGGTTTTTTCCAGTTCGAAGATCAACGTGTCGAGGAGATGATCGATATTGTCCGCACTAAGAGCGGCAAAGAAAATATCATCTTCATCATCGATGAGGTCGGCCAGTATGTCGCGTCGCGTGACAACCTGATACTGAATCTCGATGGCTTGGCCAAGAACCTCAAGCGACTTGGCGACGGCAAGGTCTGGATTGTATCAACCGCTCAGCAGACCCTCACCGAGGATGATCCGCGAGCAGCCTTAAATTCTGACAAGCTGTATAAGCTCAAGGATCGGTTCCCGATCCAGATCGACCTTGAATCGAGCGATATCAAAGAGATCTGCTACCGCCGCCTCCTGGGAAAGTCCCCCGCAGGCGAAGAGGCATTGGGGCAGTTGTTCGATGCGCACGGACAGGCGCTTCGCCACAATACCAAGCTGCAGGATGCTAAATACTACGACGCGAACTTTGATCGTGAAACGTTCATCAACCTCTATCCGTTCCTGCCTGCTCATTTTGACATTCTTCTGCACCTCCTCGGCGCCCTGGCAAAATCGACCGGCGGCATCGGGCTTCGGTCAGCCATTAAGGTTGTCCAGGATGTTCTCAAAGGAGAGGGCGGGACGATCGCGATGGCTGACCAGCCGGTTGGCTGGCTCGCCACAACTGTCACCCTCTATGATGAGCTAGAGAAGGACATCCGGCGGGCTTTTCCGTCGATTCATCAAGCTGTTGGTGTCAATCTGCATTCAAAACTGACCCATCGTGATCATTTAAAAATGACCCACCCGGGGGGTAG
>NZ_JBHUDD010000096.1:0-2021 GCF_042677865.1 Lacimonas salitolerans
CGTTCTCATCCTGATTGACGCTGGATTCTCAGCCTGTTTGTCGCGCGGCACATTGGCGCAAGGTTCAGGTGTTTTGGAAGTGGGATTACTACGATCTCGATCTGCAAATGCACTCACCCGATCCAACCGATGAAACCGTCACAGCGCGGGTGCTGACGGTTATGCTGGCCGACGAATACTGAGCGCCTTGCGTCTCACTAGACAAAATTCAAGCATTGGCATATTATGCCAACCAACAGCAGGAGGATCATATGGCGACGCGCAATGTTGTATTAACGTCAGAACAGGCGGAATTGGTCGAGCGTTTGGTGACGGCGGGCCGCTATCAAAATGCAAGCGAAGCTTTGAGAGCAGGGCTCCGGCTTCTCGAAAGGGAAGAAGTGGAAGCCCTTGACCTGCGGGAACGCTTGCTCTCCAGCTTGCGACAGGCTCAGCAAGGTGAATTTGCCAAAGATAGCGGGCAAGCCATCGTCCAACGTGCATTCTCCACTGCGCGCAAGACACAAAAATGACCAAACCTTGGCGCGCAACGCTACAAGGAGAGAAAAGCCTGCTGGATATTGCACTTTGGACCCTAGAAACATTTGGGCCACGTCAAGCAGACGCCTATGAGCAAGACATCCTTGCCAAGATGGATGATATCGCAGCGGGTGCTGCACATACGCAAAGCTGCCGTTTGCTCATAGATAGCAACCTAGCCGACGACATTCGATTCACGCGGGTAGGTGGGCATTATCTGATCTACATCGAGTATCCTGACAGCTTCGTTCTTTTGGATTTACTGCATCAAACGATGGACATACCTCGTCATCTTGCACGCGTGCCTGGCAACCTAAAGCAGTAAGAAAATGAAACTGTAGCGTTCCCCGAACCCGCTTGACCCTGCGGATACAACCGTCACAGTTCGGGTGTTGATGTCAATTTCTAGAATTTCTATAGCATACGGCCTGCTCGGGGCGTATCAGTCATTTGCGATGCTGTGCTCAAGCTGCGCAATCAGATCGTCCGCCTCGTCCGCAGCCAAATCTTCCACATGCACAGCCCGGCGCTGGTCTGCCTTCACGTTCAACCGCTCAAACTGCTCTACGCTCAGCAGCACATAGCGCGCTTTGCCGTGTCGCTGGATGTTCACTGGTTCCTGTGCCGCTGCCGCCAGCACATCCCCAGTTTTGTTGGCCAGTTCTGTGGATGAGAAATTACGCATGATCAGCTCCCTCTATGCAAAACATAAATATTAGCTAAAACATATAAAGTCAAGAATACATCGAAATCTGTGACGCAGGCGTTAACTACGCAGTTATCAGCAAGCAACGCGACACAGCTGAAAACCTCATACAATCAGCATTGTGTGAGATTTTCGCCTAAGTCATTGAATTCATTGAGTGACCAACTTCCACCATTTTAGGTCGACCAACCAAAACCTCAGGCTTTATAGTCAAGCATATGAAAACATGAGGTTTTTGGGGGAATTGCGCCATGCGCCAAGCACAGACACTGAATGAAGCTCAGCTGCGTCGCGTCATACAATACTGCCGCTGCCGCCGTCATCCAACACGCGATCAAACCATTGTCCTGTTCAGCTTCTACGCCGGGCTACGGGCAAAGGAAATCGCCGCACTGAAACGCGGCGATGTGTTTGACCAGGCAGGCGCTGTGCGCACACAATTCATCCTGTCTGCGGCACAGAGCAAGGGCGGTGCAACACGCACAGTGTATGTGAACCAGCGACTGCGCAGGGCATTGGCGGATTATGCTGCTGGCTTGAACTTGAGCGATCCTGAGCGGCCCCTGTTTGAAAGCCAGAAAGGTGGGCACTTCTCCGCCAACACAATGTGCCAGTTGTTTCTCGACATATACAAGGCGGTGGGCTTGAAAGACGCGTCCAGCCATTCAGGTCGTCGCACATACATCACCAGATTGGCCAACAAGGGCGTGGGTGTGCGCTTGCTGGCGGCTTTGTTCACTCCCAGGCTGGCCTTTGACGATCTGGCGGCGCTGAATGCCTGGCTTCTGCTGCGCTG
>NZ_JBHUDD010000097.1:0-2279 GCF_042677865.1 Lacimonas salitolerans
CTACCCCCCGGGTGGGTCATTTTTAAATGATCACGATGGGTCAGTTTTGAATGCAGATTGACAGGCAACACGCTGGCGCTGGCCTTTGTCATCCTGACGCTGGGGGCGATTGTCGGCGTGCTTGTCTGTCTGGTCCGCCTGTATGCGCCGCGGCCGCTGCGCTGGCTGGCCATCGCCTATATCGACCTGTTCCGCGCCATTCCGATTCTGGTTCTGCTGGTTCTGATCTACTATGCGCTGCCCTTCATGGGCATACGCTTTGGCCCCTTCGTGTCGGCCTCTCTGGCGCTTGGGCTGGTGTTCTCGTCCTTCACCGCCGAGGTGTTCCGCGCCGGGATTCAGGCCATACCCAAGGGCCAGATCGAGGCAGCAGATGCGCTGGGGCTGTCGTTTCCGGTGATCATCCTGCGGGTGATCCTGCCGCAGGCGTTCCGCATCGCCATCCCGGCCCATACGTCGAACTCTGTCGCCATCGCCAAGGACACCTCGCTGGCCTCGATCGTGGCGATGCCCGATCTGCTCAAGCAGGCGACCGACGCGCAGGCGCTGACCGCCAACCCCTCGCCGCTGATCGCCGCGGCGTTGATGTATCTGATCTTCCTGCTGCCGGCCGTGCGGTTGGTGTCGTATCTGGAAAACCGCTACCGCCCGCATTGAACGCGCGAAAGGAACCGTCATGTCCGCATCCCCCCGCCCCGACGCGCCCGACACCCCGCCCGACTCCATCCGCATCACCGGCATGAACAAGTGGTTCGGCCAGTTCCAGGTGCTGCACGACATCAACCTGACCGTGCGCGAGGGCGAGCGTATCGTCGTCTGCGGGCCGTCGGGGTCGGGCAAGTCCACCCTGATCCGTTGCATCAACCGGCTGGAGCACCATCAATCCGGCCAGATCGTCGTCGATGACATCGAACTGAATGCCAACCTCAAGAACATCCACAAAATCCGCTCCGAGGTCGGGATGGTGTTCCAGCACTTCAACCTGTTCCCCCATCTGACCATCCTTGAAAACTGCACGCTCGCCCCGATGTGGGTGCGCAAGATGCCCCGCGCCGAAGCGCGCGACTTGGCCATGCACTTTCTTGAAAAGGTGCGGATTCCCGAACAGGCCGACAAATATCCCGGGCAGCTTTCTGGCGGGCAGCAGCAGCGTGTCGCCATCGCCCGCAGCCTGTGCATGCGGCCCAAGATCATGCTGTTCGACGAGCCGACATCCGCGCTTGATCCCGAGATGATCAAGGAGGTGCTGGATACCATGATCGCCCTGGCGCAGGAGGGCATGACCATGATCTGCGTCACGCACGAGATGGGGTTTGCCCGGCAGGTCGCCAACCGCGTGGTGTTCATGGACGCAGGGCGGATCGTCGAAGAAAATGCGCCCGAGGCCTTTTTCCACAACCCTCAGAACGAGCGCACGAGGACATTTCTCGGGCAGATCCTCGGGCACTGACGCGACGACAGACAGGACCATTTGACCATGACGGCAAGCGACCCCGACGGCAGCGGCTATTTCCTGTATCACTCGATCGGGCAGTATCCCGGCAAGGCCGCGGATCTGGCCCGCGCGATGGAGGGGTTCGCTATCGTCTGGGGCACGCCGGACGACGGGCAATGGCCCGTCATCCTGGATCGGCGCGCGCAGTTCATCGACCACTGGCGCAATCTGATCGGTGCACCCCAGCGCAGCGTGACCACCTGCGAGAACGTGACCGGCGGGTTGTATGCGCTGATCGGCGCGCTGCCTGCGCAGCATCTGGCCGGGCGGCGTGTTCTGGTGGCCGGTGACTGCTTTCCCTCGCTGCACTTCCTGCTGACGGGGCTTCAGGCGCGGTTCGGCTTCACGCTGGAGACCGTGCCGCTGCGTCCCGGCGCGCATTGGGTTGACGATGACGACATGATCGCGGCCTGGGGGCCGGACGTCGGGCTGGCGCTGCTGACCTGGGTCAGTTCCACCTCGTCGCATCGCTGTGATCTGGACCGGTTGGTGGCCCATGGCCGCGCGCAGGGCAGCCTGATCGGCGTGGACATCACGCAGGCTGCAGGGCTTTTGCCATTCGACGTGGGCCGACCTGCGGTGGACTTTGCCCTGTCCACCAGCCTGAAATGGATGTGCGGCACCCCCGGCGCGGGCATCCTGCACGTCGCCCCCGACCTGATCGCGACCTGCCAGCCCGAGTTTCGCGGCTGGTTCAGCCAGCAGTGTAGCGCGACAAACTTGATGAGAAGAGCGCGTCAATCAGGATGAGAATCCTTGGTCGCGACGCTTGAGAAGATGCCGC
>NZ_JBHUDD010000098.1:0-2346 GCF_042677865.1 Lacimonas salitolerans
GTCGCGGTGGCGACGCGAGCATCAAGTCGCTGCCGCCATCGCACATCGAAAGACTCGCCATAATGCGCAACTGTAGTACTAGGTTGCTAACCCGATCCCCTCTCGCCTTTGCTGTCAACTTGCGGCAAATTTGATCCATGCCGCGCGATGACCCGGATATCAGCCCCGACCTGCTGCTGCATGCCTATGCGGCAGGCGTGTTTCCCATGGCCGAAACCCGCGACGACCCCGAACTGTTCTGGGTCGATCCGCGCCGTCGCGGGGTCATCCCGCTGGATGGCTTCCATGCCGGACGCAGCCTGCGCCGCGCGGTACGGCGGATGGATTACGCCGTCACCCTGAACCGCGACTTTGCCGGCGTGTTGGACGGCTGCGCCGACCGGGGCGAGACGTGGATATCAACGCGCATCCGCACGCTCTACCTGGCCCTGCACGATCTGGGCCGCGCGCATTCACTTGAACTGTGGGATATGCAGGGCCGTCTGATCGGCGGGGTCTACGGTGTCACGCTGGGCCGGGCGTTCTTTGGCGAAAGCATGTTCTCGCGCCGCAAGGATGCATCAAAGATCGCGCTGGTCTGGCTGGTCGATCACCTGAACACCTGCGGGTTCACGCTGTTCGACACGCAGTTCCTGACCCCGCATCTGGCCACGCTGGGTGGGGTCGAGATACCGCGCGCCGAGTACCGCGCCCGGCTGGCCGAGGCGCTGGAAGGCGACGCCGATTTCACCGCCCATCCGCTGCCAACCGACCCTCAGGACGTCTTGCAGCGCATCACCCAGACGTCATAGCGCGCGTGATCCAGCGCGCTCAGCGCAGGGGACGAGGCGATCATCCAGCCCGCAAAGATCGGTATACCATCGAAATCGCGCACGGTGACAAAGGCATAGGCATTGCCCGACGGGTTACCCTCGGGGTAGCGGCATTCGGCCAGTTCCAGCTGCAACCGCCCCATCGGGGCAGCCCCCCCATCGGACAGTTCGACGTCGCGCGCATCGCCGGTCAGCTTGTCCAGCACGCGCATCACCGCGCCGGTGCCGCGGGTGACCTCTTCGGCCCATGCCCCGCCAGCCGTCATCAGCAGAAATGCCAGCGCCAGACGCATCATTCGTCCCCTCCGCCGGACACATACCTGAGCAGCAGCGTCACCAGGCTGACCGAGCTTTGCGTGTCCTCGATCTCGGCCCCGGGATCCAGGTTGAAGGGCGATCCTCCCGGCATGATCTCGATATAATTGCCGCCCAGCAAACCCTCGGACGACACGATCACAGCGCTGTCATCCGGGATCTCGATGCCATTGGCGACGGTCAGCACGGTATCGGCGCGAAACGTCTGCGGGTTCAGGTCAATGCCCGTCACGGTGCCGATCTTGACCCCGGCCAGTCGCACATCGGTGCCCACGCTGACCCCTTCGATCGATCGGAAGGATGCGCTCAGCGGATAACCCGCGGCCGAGGTGGTAAAGCCGGTGACCTGCCCGGTATAGACGACAAAGCCGATGGCGGCGGCCAGAACCGCGCCCCCCACCAGAACTTCCGTGGTCGAATGGCTCATGGTTATTCCGGGCTCCAGGCCTCGTAATCCTTGCGCTCGACCGGGGCCTTGCGCCGGATCGACCCCGCGGGCGCATAGGCCAGCGGCGTGCCCGTCAGGTTCGGCTCGTGCGGCTTTTCCCATGGCTTGTGTACCAGCGGCCTGTCCGTCGGCGGCTCGTCCCATGTGCGGTGCAACCACCCGTGCCAGCTAGGATCGACACGCGAAGCTTCTACTTCGCCATTGAAGATCACCCAGCGCTTGCTGTCATCGGCATTACGGTAGAAAATATTGCCTTCGGTGTCTTCACCGACCTTGGTGCCCTTGCGCCACGTGAACAACTGGGTGTTAAGCGTTTGCCCGTTCCACCACGTCGCAGCGCGCAGCACTGATTTGAAAATACCCATTTCGGCCTCCGAAAGCTGTGTCACGTCTATGCCGCAAGTCGCACCCAAGGTCCAGTGGACACTGGGGCGCGGGCGGCTATTGAGGCGGTTGTAAGCCTGCCAGTGCCGTCACTTCGATCTCGATCAGGTACCTGGGGTGGATCAGACCGCATTCGATCATCGTGGCGACGGGCGGATTGTCGCCAAACGTATCTTGCAGCACCGGCCAGCATGCCTCGAAATCCGCAGCATTGGGCAGCATGTAGGTCACGCGCACAACATTGGCAAAGCTGCTGCCCGCCTCGGCCAGTGCCGTGCCGATGATCGCCAGCGCATCGACGCGTTGTGTAGCGCGACAAACTTGATGAGAAGAGCGCGTCAATCAGGATGAGAATCCTTGGTCGCGACGCTTGAGAAGATGCCGCCC
>NZ_JBHUDD010000099.1:0-2355 GCF_042677865.1 Lacimonas salitolerans
CACCCAACATTACAGAATCCAACTCAGGCTCAGACGCAAGCGCGCTCAAACACACCGATCGGCCCAAAAGCGATTCCCCTGGCCCTCACCGTCCTCAAGACGAGATCCTAAATCCCAAGCGGAAGGCCCAAACATTATCTACGAGGTCAGGAACCTGCCTCCACGGCTCTCCAGAGAGGGGTCCTTCCGCCTGGGCTCGTCCCTTCGAAGAAGGGGCGATAGGGTTCGCCGGATGGGAGCTATGCTTGAATTTGGGTGACGCGCATTTTCAGGCGGCGCGGCTTGGTGCGTCAAAAATGACTTCTAAGCCGTCGTTGAATGTGATTCCTTCGATGACTTTTGGCAACTGATTTCTGCCATTGAGGCGCAACCATTTCTTGGACGCGGCCTGAATGAGGGTGAAGACCATCAGTTTCGCGGTCTTTTGCGAGAGCGCACCCTTTGTGCGAACCGTTCTGTGCCGAACCGTGGTGAAGACGCTCTCAATGGGGTTCGTCGTGCGCAGATGGCCCCAGTGATCAGCCGGGAAGTCGAAGAAAGCCAGCAAGGCGTCACTGTCCTTGATGAGGCAATTCACGCCTTTTTCGTATTTCTGCTTATATTTCTCACTGAACAGATCCATTGCGGCCTTCGCTTCCGCTTTCGTAGCGGCATGCTGGATATCATCGAGATCAGATTTCACGGCTGCGGCCATCTGCTTGGGAAAACAGTTCAGCACATTCTTGACCTTATGAACCCAGCAGCGCTGGTGCTTCGTGCTGCCAAATGCCTTGTCCAATGCATTCCAGAACCCCAAGGCGCCATCGCCCACTGCGATCTTGGGGGCGACAGACAGGCCCCGAGCCTTGAGATCGCTCAGCAATTCATGCCAGCTCTGCGAGCTTTCCCGAAGCCCAACCTGAAAGCCGATCAGTTCCTTCTTGCCCTCCGGTGTGGCTCCGATGATCACCAGCATGCATTCGGCATTTTCTTCCATCCGGGCCTGAAGATAGACGCCATCCGCCCAGATGTAGACGTAGTTGCGCGCAGACAGATCACGCCGCGCCCAGGTGTCATATTCTGCCTGCCAGCCTGCGGTCAGCCGAGAGATGACACTTGGCGACAGGTTGGGCGCATCAGAGCCCATGATGGCTGACAGAGCTTCCTGAAAATCGCCCGTGGAAATGCCCTTCAGATACAAAACTGGCAACAGCGCGTCCAAGCTGACCGAGCGGCGCGCCCATTTCGGCAGGATGTTCGAGGTAAAGCGGATCTTTTCTGCATGATCGGGTGTCGCCATCCGGTCGCGCACCTTGGGCCGCTGGACATCCAGAGCACCAATACCTGTCTGGATCTGCCGTTCAGGGCCAAGTCCATGGCGGACGATCCGTTGGCGGCCATCGTCAAGCCTCTCGTCCGCAAAGCTGGCCACAAATGCATCAGCTTCGGCCTTCAGCGCTTCCGCCAGCATCCGGCGTGCGCCTTCCCGTGCCAGTTCTGTCAGCGGATCAACGATAGTTTCTGATTGGCGAAACGGGAGTATGGTTGTATCGGTCTTCATAGGCGTATTGCTCCTCGTGAGGTTCTGGCCGGCTTTGACACCCGCCACAATACGCCGCCTTTCAATTCATGCCATCACCCAAATTCCCGAATAGCTCTCGCCGGATTTGATCACGGCGTGAATGGTGCGGGCCATCTTTGCGGCGATGGCGGTGTAAGCTTTGCGACGCAAATCTGGGTTATGGCGATCCTGAGCAATGTAACGCTCAAATTTGTCGCGGAAACTGTTGGTCCTTTTCAAGACTGCCGTCTGCCCAGCTAGCCATAGAGCGCGGCGTAGGCGAGCGTTGCCATACTTGGAAATCTTGCTTCGGCCACGAAACATGCTGGACCTGTCGCGTATTTGTGCCGCAGAACTTCAGAAACTGCCGGTGATGGCGGAACCGGCGCAGGTCGCCCGCCTCTGCAAGAATGGTGAGGGCATTGATTGGCCCGATGCCCGGAATGGTGCGCAGCAGCTGATAATCAGGCCGACCGCCCAGCAGTTCAACGGCACGATCTTCAATGGCATTTCGCTGGCGGATCAGGCTTCTCCCCTCGGCCAGCATCATACGGAACATGCGGATGGCGTCTGAGTCCGGTGCGACGGGCAATCCAGCCGACACCTTCGCTGTCTCGTAAATATCTGACAACATGAGCGACTTCTCAACCTTGCGGCCGACTACCTCCCAAGCGGCCTTGGTGAACTCCTCCTTGGTCATGGCAGAGATCATGTGCGGAGACGGGAACATCTCTAGTACTACAGTTGCGCATTATGGCGAGTCTTTCGATGTGCGATGGCGGCAGCGACTTGATGCTCGCGTCGCCACCGCGACC
>NZ_JBHUDD010000100.1:0-2385 GCF_042677865.1 Lacimonas salitolerans
CAAGCAAATGACCGGAAACCAAACCACCCACACAAACCGCGAAATAGCCCGATTTCGGTCTTGTTCGAGATCAGGCTGTTCAACGCCTGACCTGCTATGAAATATTGCATCATCGGCACGGCGATGCGCCAATCCTTAGCAAAATGCGCAACAGCATCAATCAGTCTGAAGCACGGGTGTTTGCTGCAGAGATGGCCTTCCACTTGGGGAAAAAGGGGGCGGTACCAAAAGGTAAAACAACGTGTTCACAAAAATTCCTAGAGTTGTCCTACTGGGATCGACTTCGGTTGATGCGCTACTATCGCTTTGTCGTATCTGAAACCGAACACTAAATGTTCACGCAACGGAAACATGGCCGTCAGCATTCGTGCTGGCGGTTTTTTTATGCGCGCTTTTATGAGTGTTGCCAACTGCGTCACGTGTATTCCGTCCCCACAGCGTTCCAAGTTCTGTGTTTGACGGACTATGTTGTCCCAAAATGTTGCGAACACAGTGTTTCAAACATGGTGCGTGACACAGTCGTTGCGGATACTGTGGAAACACAAGACCGACCAACACTTCCGCCACACAGTTTTTGCCACATCAGCTATGAGTTTTCTGCCCCGTTGATAAATACACGGGAAAGGATAGCGATGGCGGATTGGCGACGGGAACGACGAGAACTGAACAAATACCTGCTGCAAAAAGACTGGGACGTGTTCGGCACGCTCAAATTTGTGAATGGCAGAACCATCGGCAGCACCTCCGCCCACAAGTTGCTCAGATCGTATTGGAACAAAGTGGACCGCGTGTTCTTTGGCCATGCAGCGGAACGACAAAACATGCGTGTGCCTCGCTGGTGCTTTGCGCACGAGGGCAGCGACAGCGAAAACTTCCACATCCACTTTGTGCTGAAATCCCCCACGGCGGACATCGAGCACGCCTGCACCGTGCTCAACGCGATTTGGGCCAAACACCATCACCAAACAGCCCCCCTCGCCAAGAACTGGGTCATGCCGGTGAAGAGCAGGTCACGTGCTGTGAATTATGTGACGCGCGAATACTGGCGCATGGGCAGCGCCACGTTGTTGGACGAGATCAGTTGGGACCGCACGGATTTGGCTGAAATGGCTAAATACGAGCATAACGCTCAGCGACAGAGACTTCAAAGGGCAGCCAGCCCAATCTGGCTTAGGCAAGCACAACAGGCATTGACAGCACAACAGGCAGCGTATGGTGCAGACGACGGAAACCTCGTAGCGAAGCGTGGCTAGGCCCTTTCGCACTGCAACATATAAGACAACTCAAACGGGATCGTGTCGTAGATGAAAATCTTGGCACATCCTTGTTCAATGGCAAGTGTTCAAACAGCAAACAGCAAACGTCAAACACAACGAACAGCTCAAACAGCAACGCAGAAACAGAACCACTTACACATAAGCGAACGAACAAAAGAACTTACACACAGAACGTGATACTAAATTGCACATACAGAACATCTTACAGCGTCGGCGGTTGATACCGTTCGGCGCTTCTTTATGGGCGTAGGGTCGGTTCTGATCCGTGTTTACATTTCCTGTCACAGCCCCTGTCTTTTCGGTCGTCCATGCAAATCTGTGACCATATGTTCGCGTTATAGGTGTATAGCACAGGAGCACATAGCAGATGACTGCACTGGCAAAACTCAACTTTAAATCCGTCACAAGAAGCACAGCACGTGATCCCGTTGCTGCTCGACGTGAAAAGCTCGTGGCAGGACTTGAGGAACAACAGCTGGTTCATGCGGCCACAATGAACGGCGAAGACTATCAGGTGGAGAAAACCAAATGGATCTCCAACGAGGTCGGGGAGCGAGTGGCCGTCAAAACACATCGCCGAGTGCGACCTTGGTTTTTTGAGCAAGATGGGGGGTGGTATGTGCAGTGCCGTTATGGGGCACGTGTGATCGCAGCTGATGGCACCAACAATGCTGTGTTCGTGAAATCCCTCAAAGACGTGGGTGATGTGCTGGCGGTATTCTTGGCCGCAGCAAAGGCGGGTGAATTGGACACAGCGATTGCCCGCGCTGTCGAGCGCAAACCCCGCACACAACCCGGCGCTGCAAAGGCCACGTCAAATGGCTGACTGTGAGGCAGATAAAATAAGGGCACTTAATGATCGCGCACGGCAGTCATTTACTGGCTGTCGTGTGCTCATAACAAGGGGCATAGCTGCGTTGGGGGAAGCAGCTGTTGGCGAGATATTGGCGGCGGTCAGATCATTTGATCAGTTCACAGCCGACAACGATCCATATAGCGAGCACGACTTCGGGTCATTCCATTGGCGTGTAGCGCGACAAACTTGATGAGAAGAGCGCGTCAATCAGGATGAGAATCCTTGGTCGCGACGCTTGAGAAGATGCCGCCC
>NZ_JBHUDD010000101.1:0-2434 GCF_042677865.1 Lacimonas salitolerans
CAAGCAAATGACCGGAAACCAAACCACCCACACAAACCGCGAAATAGCCAGATTAAACCGCTATGCAGTTTCCTGCGCCACGACAGTATTGTAGAGTCCATATCTTGTCAGACCCTCATGGCTGTCGATACCCGTGTAGCTCAGTGAGGCATCCTCATAACGACGGAATGCAAACACTGCTTGGTTCATCTGCTCGGTGTTGAACACCTTGAGCTTCACCAAGAGATGGAAATCCTGCACCGTCAAACCCGTTACCGTACGAAACAAATTCGGCTCAAGCTTGGTAATGACATCTTGCAATGTGTTCTCTCTAAAGTCAGTTAGATACATAAACGCAGGAATACGGGTCGCAAATTTAATTAGCTTTTCCTGAACCAGTTTGCGCTTTGATTTATATTCTTTTTCTTCGGCAGAAAGCTCCTTCTTTTCTTTTGGTGTCAGATCGCTTTCCTTGGCTTTTGCCTTCAATTCTTTGACTTTATCGCTCTTGTTGATGATGGTTTCGATCACATTGTCGCCGAGGGCGCGCCACCCTTCAATCCGTTCGACTGCCGCCATCGCATCAGCGTTGTCCATCAGCTTGCGCAGGGTGTCGTTGTCCACGTTTACCAGCAGGGCGCTTTCCCATTTGCGGGCCAAAAGGGTGGCGGATGTGCCTGCCATGGCGATGTCGAGGATCTCGCCCGTGTCCAGCTGCTTCATCACCGCCCCATTATAGGCAAGCACGGGCAGGAATGAGACCAATTCCTTCACGGCATTCTCAGGATTGCCCTCGTTGGGGGACAGGCCGATCCCGTATTCCGAAAGCTGCCGCAGCGCCCGTGTCGGGGCAAAATCAAAGACGAAACAGGCCGGCTTCAGGATTTCCTCGGCATGCGTGTCATCCCCGTTGGGGTTCTTGATCGACCATGGCGATTGAACACGGAACGCGGCTTGGAAATAGGTTTCGGGCGACTTCAGGTTGCGCAGCATCAGGATGGATGACCACTGCTTGACCGTCACACCCGTTGTCAGCTTGCCGCAGGACAGGGTGATGCTCTTGCTGTCGAACCCTGCGCCGATGGCGCGGCGCACGGGTGGCAGGGCTTCAAGGCCGATCCCCGCCGCCGTTCCCGCCGCGACGATCGGGGTATAATCATGCCAGAATGTGTTCTGTTTTTCCTTCAGCAGGTTCGCCATCGCGTGACAGGCCGCCACATTCGGCAAGAACCAGAACGAATGCTGCAAATAGGGCAACAGGCGCACGTCCGAATAGGGGAATGGCGGGCGCTCGCCTGTTTTCAGGCTTTCCAGCGTTTTCGGGTGATACTGGCCGCGAATGATGTCCAACCATTTCTGAACATCGGATTTATGCTTGAACTGGGCCTTGTCGCCCACACCCGTGGCGGAAAAGAACTCGTTCAGATCGAACTCGTCAAACTCGCCCGCACTGGCGATGTTCAACAGCTCTTCGGGCATCTGATACGTCAACAACCGCATCTGCGGCAGGGCGCCGTAGGGGTTCCACTTGTCGGGATACTTCGCAGCAAAATCCGCCTTGGCCCGTTGCTCGTCGGTATAGGTCCAGTTGAAAATCTGCTCTTCGATGAACTCGCCCGTGGCCAGCGCCTTGAAGGGGGTTCCCGACAGATAGAGATAGGCCTTGGTGGTGATCGGCAGGAATTCCGTCTCGGGCTCCAGTGGTTCTTGCAGGTCGGCGATGCGGTCTTTCAGCTTTTTCGCATCCTCAAGCCGGGCTTCCTCGCGGGCGATTTCATCTTCTTCCCCCGCGAACAGCTCTTTCGCGGTCTCACGCCATGCGCCGAAATGGTATTCGTCAAAGATCACGAGGTCCCAGTTTTCGGTGTGAAGCCATTCATTCTTGGCCTTGATATTGCCCCGCGGGTCGCGGCCCAGCAGGTCTTGGAATGACCCGAAATAGACCACGGGTTTCTTGCGATCGATCTGGGTAGGATCGCCCCCCGTCTTGACCGACAGATATTGCCAGCCGTCGAAATCCACATGGCTTTCCAGATCGGTTTGCCAGGCGTCTTCCACGGCGGGTTTGAAGGTCACGACCAGAACCCGCTTTGCCCCCATCTTCTTGGCCAATTGATAGGATGTGAAGGTCTTGCCGAACCGCATCTTGGCGTTCCAGAGGAACCGTGGAACGGCGTGGGGGTCTTCGTCCCAGCGGGAATGGTAATAGGCATGGGTCAGCTTGACCGCTTCGGCCTGTTCATCCCGCATGGGGAAGTCCAGATGATGGGTGCCGGTAAACCGCTGCCCCGTGCGCAGCTCGATCAGCACGGTTTTCACGTCTTGCAGGGTGCAGCGCATCCATTCGCCGAACGGGTTGTCAAACCCCTTGCGGGTCAGGGCAATCGCTTTTGGCATTAAGCCATTGCTATGTTTGTGAGAATCGAGCGCAGGAAGGTGTCATCCCAGCCTGCGC
>NZ_JBHUDD010000102.1:0-2553 GCF_042677865.1 Lacimonas salitolerans
CCAACAGCACGGTCAGCATCCCGATCTGGTCTTTGCAGGGCGCGCCGGTCTGCAGATGTGTGAAGGCTTCCGTGAAGCCAATATCTGCATCGACCTCCTGCAGCAGTTCGGTGATCCGTATGGCCGGCAACCGGTCGTAGAGATCGAGCACCAGCTCGTCTGCCTCTTGCGGCACCGCCGCACTCAGGCGGTCAGTTCTCAAGACGCCATTCTCGATCGACCCGCCCGGGATGGCCCCTGCGCGAGCCGCCTTGGCCAGTCGCGCCAGCCCGTCGGTCATGCGCGCCTTGCGATCGGCAAGCCAGGTTTCCGGGTCGAGCGGCACCGTCAGCCTTGGCGCGCCCTCTACCGCCTCCGCAGGAACCAGGGCCAGCTTCAGATCAGCGTAGCGCCGGGAATGGGGGAGCCAGATGTCACCCGCCCGGAACGCCTCCCGCAAATGAAACAGCACCGCAACTTCCCAGAGCCGATGGCCGTCACCGTCCTCAGCGTTCAGATGGCGGTGCCATTTCGAGCCGCGCCGCAGAAAGCCAACTGGGCGGGTTTCGGGCTTTTCATCGTCTGCGATCAGCGCGGTCGCCTGCAGCAAGGGAGCTGCGATACCCGCCGCCTCGATATCGAGAACGCGCAGCATGCGCGGGGCATAGCGCCGGAACCGATGATAACCTTGGCCAACATGGGTCAATGGGTCTGCGGCCATCGTGTCCGTCAACTCAGCGGCGGTGGCGACCAGCCCTTTGAGCCGATCCCACCCGCAAGCCAGCTCTGTCGCCTGATCCAAGGAAGCCCCATCGCTTCTAGCGTCCAGCAGGGCCGACCCGAGAGATTTGAAGGCGCGCAGGGTGTCCTGCACCGCCGCCTTTGCGTCGGCGATTTTGGCGTCGCACAGCCTCTTCGCGCCCTGCCAGGTCTTGCCGACGATCCGGTCATGGGTCTCGACCACCGCGTCGGAAATCGCGGCACACCACTCGACGGCGCAAACCGCGAGAATGGCCAGGCGGCGGTCGCTGCTGATGTCACGCAGACCATCGGCAAAGTAGCGTTCGCCCTGACGCCGCAGGCGGGTCACCCGATGGGGTGGAATGCCCGCAAGGATATCTAGCGAGATGTTCAGATCCCGCAGAACCTCCAGCCGATCGAGGAGGCGGCCAACATCGGCCGAGTTCTGACCAACCTCGAATTGGCGCAGCCAGACGAACCGGCTGACCGTGCCATCGACCATCTCCGTGAGCAGGGTGTCCAGGCGGGCCTTTCTATCTTCATCCAGCCGGTTCACGATGGCGCTTTCGATCCGGCGTTCCGCCGCCACGAGCGCATCCGCGCAGAGGCGCTCGACCACGGACACACCCGGCAAGATCGTCTGAGTCCGGCGACACTCTTCGACAAACCGGCTGGCCAGATCATGGTTAGAGGTTGCCACCTCCGCCTCGCCTGACAGCCAGGCTTTCAGTTCCCGCGCGCGATGCCCGGAGAACATCCTGAAGCCGTAGGCTTGGCGCAAGTCGACCAGATGCCTTCGCCGCGTTACGTCGGTCTCGGCGTAATGGGAAAGCTCCTCCATCTCTTCACCAAGCTGTGCGGCGATGAAGCGACTGACGGCCTCCGGAATGACCTCACCCGACACCAACAGTCGGCCAGGATATCGGAACGCACAAAGCTGAAGGGCAAAGCCGAGGCGATTGCGTGCATGGCGACGGGTCCGAATGATTTCGATGTCATGATCCGACAGCGTGTAGTGGTGGAGGATGCTGGCCTCGTCTTTCGGAAGATCGATCAGCGCGGCACGTTGGCGCGCGGTCAGAATAGAGCGTCTTGGCATGTGGGTTTGTCCTTGTTAGTCATTAGTCTGTTCAGGACAAAATCCGCACCAGCAAAATCAACGGCTTGCAAGGCCAAATTCCGAGGGGGTTCAACTGGGACAGCGCGCGGCCATCTACGCCAGAGTTTCGACATCCGACCAGTCTTGTGAGCGACAGGTCTCCGAGCTAACCGCATTCGCGGAACGCGGCGGCTATGACGTGGTCGGCGTGTTCAAGGAAACGGCCTCCGGGGCCTCAGCCAATCGCGCCGCCCGCAACCAGATCCTCGATCTCGCACAGGCCAGGCAGATAGACGCCATTCTGGTCAGCGAGCTTTCCCGGTGGGGGCGGTCCACTCAGGATCTGCTTGATACTCTCAATCGGCTTGCAGGCTGGAAAGTCTCGGTCGTGGCTATGAATGGCATGACTTTCGAGCTCGACACACCTCACGGTCGGATGATGGCCACCATGCTGGCCGGGATCGCCCAATTCGAGCGCGATCTTCTCAGCGAGCGCGTGAAATCCGGCCTTGCCGCCGCACGAGCACGCGGCAAGAAGCTTGGGCGTCAGCCGGGACAGCGCCCCAAGTCCGACAAGCTGACTCCGAAGGTGTTGCAGGCCATCGAAGACGGAAGGTCATACCGATGGATCGCCCGGGACCTCGGTATCTCGAAAAACACCGTCACGGACATCGTCAGGCGGCACCGCCAAAATGCCTTGTGATACGATCCTGCCCCCTACCGGAATCTACCCC
>NZ_JBHUDD010000103.1:0-2719 GCF_042677865.1 Lacimonas salitolerans
CGGATGTTAACAATGCAGGTGGGTCAGTTTTAGATGATCATAACCCACCCAAGTGGGTCACTTTTGCATGCCGATTCACAATACCGGTCAGCGGAGAGTTGCGCTGCTTCCCTTTCAGCATCAATGCGCCTTATTGGGGCGCATTGTTTTTGCACGTCCACCGCGACGCTGGGCATCCCGATCTGGATGCCGCAGAATGCGCCGGTCAGGGCAGGTTTTCTGCGCGTGCAGCATCGTATCTGATATTGGTTTTAATGGCTTAAAAACAATGCATTGATGCCCGTACCAGCCTGCTTTTTGATGCAGGCTGCCCTTTCGTCACGCGGCGAGGGCTATTCCTGTTTTTTGCCAACGGTGTTAACCACACGCCAAGGATCGCAAGAGGGTCGAGCAGCCCTGAATCGCGACACCACTCATGACATGATAAAGTACGGGGCCCGCATGTTGCGGGGGGCAATATGGCTGTGATTAATGGTACCAACGGTCAGGACACGCTGACCGGCACGAACAACGCGGATGAAATCGCCGGGCTGGGTGGCGACGACGTCATCAGCGGTCTGGACGGCAACGACACGATCTTTGGCGACGCAGGCAACGGCACTGGGCTCGGCATCGACGCCGGCCCGCTGGTTCTGAACGTGGACAATATCCGCCCCGGGTCGGAAACGTCGACCGGCAACAACAACGCCCAGGTCGGCGACAGTGTCATCTACGACGACGTGGCTACCCTTTCCGACGGCAGTTCGGTGTCCGCGCGTCTGGTCCTGACAGCCAAGACCGACCTCCGCCTGCCGGTCGATCTCAGCGGTGGTCGCGGTGCGGAAATCCTTCTCAACCAGCCGGGATTTTCAAGCCAGCGCGGCGAAGAGGCGTCTTTCCGGCTGGAGTTCATTGATCCTGTCACCGGCGATCCTGTCACGATCAATTCGGTCGCGACGTTCAATGACATAGACAGAGTGTTCAACAACGGGACCGAAAAGGTTCAGTTGGAAGCAGGCAGTTTCTCGGCATTCGGCACATCGCCGACAACAGATCTGACCGTGATGCAATCGGATGGCGTGGTTGCGGCCTTTGGCGGTCGGAACACAGATCCCGCCGATCAGGATGCCTGGTTCTCGGCCCAATTCGAGAACCGCAGCTTTGTCGAGTTTACCGTTTCGGCGCGCGCCACGCAGTCGGGCTATACCCTGTCGGGTGATCTGATCGACGGTGCGGTGGTCACGCCGATCGTCGAGGGCAATGACCGCCTTGATGGTGGCGAAGGTGACGATGTCCTGTACGGGCAGGGCGGCAACGACACGTTGATCGGTGGTCCGGGCGATGACACGTTGCTGGGCGGCACCGGCAACGATCATCTGTTCGGCGGTGATGGCGATGACAGCCTTGTGGCCGGTGATGGCAATGATCAACTGTTCGGCGGTTCCGGGAATGACACGCTGGTTGGTGGCGGCGACAATGACAACCTGTCCGGTGGCGACGATGCCGATCTGTTCGTGATCAACACGCTGGGCAGTTCCGGGGTGAACAACACCACGGTCAATGGCGGATCGGGCGGCGATGACAATGATGTGCTGGATATCTCGCCCCTCATTGATGCGGGCTGGAGCGTCACGAACTTCGTGCGCAACCCCGAAAACAACGGCAATCCGGGATTCAACGGCCAGATACAGCTTGTCCGGGGGGGTGAAAGCGCAAACATGAACTTCACCGATATCGAGGGCTTTGTCGGCACGCCGATCTGTTTCACGCCCGGTGTGATGATTGCCACGCCCAAGGGCGAGGTGGCGGTCGAGGATCTTCGCCCTGGCGACAGGGTGTTCACCCGTGACAACGGTATCCAGGACATTGTCTGGACCGGGCGAAGCGATCTGGCCGCCGAGCGGCTGCGCCGGATGCCGCAGTTTTGCCCGATCCGAATTCGCGCCGGCTCATTGGGAAAGAACCTGCCCGACCGCGACATGTGGGTCAGCCCCAATCACCGCATGCTGGTGTGCAGTGATACGACACAGATGATGTTTGACGCCCATGAGGTGCTGGTGGCGGCCAAGCATCTGCTGAACCAGCCGGGGTTCGTGCAAGAGGCGACGCCGGGTGTCAGCTATCTGCATGTGATGTGCGCCCATCACGAGGTGATCCTGGCCAATGGCGCCTGGACCGAAAGCTTTCAGCCCGGTGACTACAGCCTTGCGGGTCTGGATATGGGGCAGCGCGATGAGCTCTACGCGCTGTTTCCCGCGTTGCGCAGCGCGGCGGGGCTGGCGGATTATGCACCGGCGCGCCTGTCGCTGAAGCGGCACGAGGCGCAGGTTCTGACCCTGTAGCAGGCGAACGATTCGCGCGGTTTGTGGCATAAACCGCGCGTTTTCGATTTCCCCTACGGAAACAGCATCGTTTATCTGTCTGGGTTGTCGCGATTGGCGAAACCGGCGCTTGCGGTGGGCGCAAATTTCTCTCTGTCATGGCTGGCAACAATCGGTGGTTCCGGCGGGTGCAATCTCGCCATTGCCGCTATTCTGCCAACCGTCGTGCACCCATGGGTGGTTTATTGGCTGCGACATGGGAACAACCTGCGTTTTCGGGCTTCGGTCAAATCTGGCATGACCTGTCGTAAAGCTTGTCAAAAATATGACCAAACTCCTAGGGCCTGTTGACGTTCATCTGAGGCGAATAACGGTCGCTGCGAGGGCTATGAAGGCTGAGAAACTGCTGTCTGTCTTGC
>NZ_JBHUDD010000104.1:0-2796 GCF_042677865.1 Lacimonas salitolerans
CATCACCCTACCGCACAACATCTTGTGCCTCAAGCAAATGACCGGAAACCAAACCACCCACACAAACCGCGAAATAGCCAAAATATTCTCTAGTTTTTTTCCAGAAGATTTTGATTCTATTCCGAAATTAATTGAAGACCTGTCACACGAAATCAGCGCCTCTCTGAAAAAAGGGCTTACTTTATCTCAGGCTCGCGACATTTCCAACCGCTATGACTTAAAGAGATTCGGCTTTGTCG
Organism: Lacimonas salitolerans; assembly: GCF_042677865.1. Taxonomy (NCBI): domain Bacteria; kingdom Pseudomonadati; phylum Pseudomonadota; class Alphaproteobacteria; order Rhodobacterales; family Paracoccaceae; genus Lacimonas; species Lacimonas salitolerans. The sequence goes on from NZ_JBHUDD010000104.1 coordinate 240, forward strand.
TAAAGACCTGGCTGGACCGTTTGGCCGCAGAAAAAAGGTCCCTTCGCGATTTGTGTGGGTTAACCCGTCACGCCAGTCGGAGAGCGGCATGTAGTTGTCGATCCCGATGAAATCGATCTCCGGATCGGCCCAGAGCGGATCGAGGTGGAAAAACACGTCGCCGCTGCCATCGCCCGGCTGATGCCCGAAGTATTCCGACCAATCCGCAGCATAGCCGATCTTCGTCCCGGACCCGAGGATCGAGCGCACATCCGCGAGGAGGTCCCGGTAGGCCTGCACGGCCGGATAGGTGGCCGCGCCCGAGCGGATCGTGGTCAGCCCCGGCATCTCGGTGCCGATGAGGAACGCATCGAAGCGCCTTTGCGATCTCTCTGAGACCGATGTGACGGCGCTGATTGAGGAAATTCTCGAGGGCTACGGCGCGGAAATGGCGCGCATCGCCAAATCCCAGGAGGTGCCGTTTTGATGCTGGACTATAACCACACCCCCAGCTTCGCCGACCGGGTCAATGAAGCGGTAGACGCGGCGATCACGGCCGAAAACGCGACCCGGACGCCCCGCGACTATCTCGGGGGTTCCCGTCTTGGTCATGCCTGTGAGCGTGCTTTGCAGTTCGAGTTCACGGCCACACCGAAGGACGACGGCAAGGAGTTCAGCGGTCAGTCACTGCGCATCTTCGCCATCGGCCATGCGCTCGAGGATCTGGCCGTCGCTTGGCTCAGACAGGCCGGGTTCGACCTCTATACCCGTAAGAGCAATCGGCCAGATGGCCGCCAGTTTGGCTTCTCCGTCGCCGGTGGGCGCATCCGTGGCCATGTCGACGGCATCATAGCCGCCGGGCCCGAGGGCTTTGGTCTCGCCGTTCCCGCACTCTGGGAATGCAAGACGATGAACGCGAAGAACTGGCGCGCCTGCGTCAAGGACGGCGTCACCAAGTCGAAGCCCGTCTATGCCGCCCAGATCGCTGTCTATCAGGCCTATATGGAGGCGCAGGTGCCGGGCATCTCGGCCAACCCGGCGCTTTTCACCGCGATCAACAAGGACACGGCCGAGCTTCACCATGAGCTTGTGCCCTTCGACGCCGATCTCGCGCAGCGCATGTCGGATCGCGGTGTGCGCATCCTGCAAGCGACCGATGCGGGCGAATTGCTCCCCCGCGTCGCTGCCAATCGCGACTTCTTCGAATGCCGGTTCTGCTCTTGGGCCGAGCGCTGTTGGGGGCTGCCCGGATGACCGACGCGCCCATGGACCCGCCACCGCCCCCCGAGACACTTGAGGATGCCGCAATGCCCCACGATCCCGATGACCGCCCAGCAACACAGGAACCACTGAGGGAAAACCTGATCCATTTCAATCCGTGGCGTGATTTCAACGACGCCGCGCCCATGGAGGACGTGTTTGGCGATGAGCCCGATCCCGAGCAGATCGCCCAGTTCATGGAGGTGGTCTTCGGTTATTGCGACGGGCTGATCCCAGTCCGGAGTTTCATCGACAAGGGCCAGGGCATCGATGGCCGCCCCCATAACATTTGGATCGAGGCCAGCGGCGCTGTCACCGAAAAGATGGCGACCTTTGCCAATTGGGCCTCGCGCGAAGGTGCGGCAGTCTATGTGATCCCCGGCACGGTCGCCGCCGCAGGGCAAGCCAAGGCCGCCGAGGTGCTGCAGATGCAGGCCGTGGTGGTCGACATCGACAATGGCGACATTGCCGCCAAGCGCGCCCATCTCGAGCGCCATCTCGGCCCGCCCACCATGGTGGTCGAAAGCGGCGGCATCACGCCCGAGGGGCAGCGCAAGGCGCATGTCTGGTGGAAACTCACGGAGCCCGCCGAAGGCAGTGACATTGCGCGCGTGACGCGCCTGCGGGGCGATATTGCCGCCAAGGTGGGGGGCGATATGCATTTCCGCTCCGCCCACCAGCCGATCCGCGTGGCAGGGTCTGTCTATTACAAGAACAACCTCAAGACCCAGGTCCAGATTGTCGAGCTGAACGCCGATCACGAGCGCGATCTCGGCGAGTTCATCGAGGCCGTGGCCGACATGCCGCCCGCGCCGGGTGTCAATCTCGCGCCGGATTTCACCGCGCCCGAAAAGCCGCGCGTGGACGAGGTCCTTGTCACCCCGGTGCGCGAGGGCGGTCAGGACGATTGGTCCCGCTTCGAGGGCGCCTCCGCCGCGATCGGGTATTTCATCCGCATGGTCCATGAGGGCCGCCTGTCGAAGGACGAGGGCTGGGAGGCGATCTGCGGTTACAACGCCGCCATGCTGCGGCCCCAGTGGTCGGTGGAACGGCTCAAACGCGAGTCCGAGCGGCTCTGGGCCAACCTTCGCCCTGCTGAAGCACTACACCTCCGGTGCGCAAAGCTGGACCCGCGCCATCGCGAAGCCGGTGACGGGCACCGTTCGCATTGCGCTCGGCGGGGTCGAGCAGCCCTCCGGCTGGTCGGTCGACACCGCCACCGGCGTCGTCACCTTCATGCCCATCCACAGCTGACCCTGCGCCCAGAGGCCGATTGCAAGCGATATGAAGCGCTGTGTGCTGCGGGGAGGGTCGCGGC
>NZ_JBHUDD010000105.1:0-2814 GCF_042677865.1 Lacimonas salitolerans
GCTGCCACAAGACGCCAGACCCCCAGTCTGGAAAAAGTATCAACTGAGGCCGAAAGGGACGTAGTATGAATGCAGATGGTTGTGGACCAGCACCATGCCAGTCTGATCCCAGATCAGCAGCTTGATCCTGTCAGCGCGTTTCGCCCGGAAGACGAAAGCCGCCCCACAGAACGGGTCCATCCCGAACATCTCCTGCACCGCCAGCGCCAGCCCATCGATGCCCTTGCGAAAGTCCACCGTCCGGGTCGCCACGAAGACCTTCACTGGCCCGCCATGACCGAACATCACGATGTTGCAGCCCGTGCCGCCCGGATCGCCCGCGTCAACTGACCCTCATTAGCACCAGCGCCAGCACAGATCACGACATCGCCCACGACGATCTCAAGATCGGAACGAGCCGATGCCGCGGCTGAACTGTCATCGACCACCAGTTCCGCGAAGACCGGCAACGCCGCCACGCTCTCGGGCACCACGAGATTGCCGTTGCGAAGCTGCTTGCGCCAATCGTAGATCTGCCAGCGCGTCGTGCCGTGCTTGCGCGCCACATCGGCGACCGTCACCCCAGGCATCATGCTCTCCGCCGCGATCCGCGCCCGCTCCGCCTTCGTGCGCCGCCGCCGACCACTCGGCCCCTCGATTACCTCCAGCCGGGAAACTCCAACGCCCATCGAGCCGTCCAAATGGACGCCCATTTTGCCGTCTATTTCCAAAATCCAAACCCTCCGCCACGCGCATGCGCACAGAATGGCCGGATCAAGTCAGAAATGGCAGAAGGGGATCGGCGTCGCGCTAACAACCAATTTGCCCTCACGCGCCATCCGTCGCCAATCAGACAACTGGTGCGGGATGATGTCATGGCGTCTTGCGACATCGACAACGCGCGCACCGGGCTGGAAACTCTCAGCAACAATCCTCGCCTTCACATCATCAGGCCAACGCCGGTTACCCCGACGCGGTTCAACAATATCCAGCCGACCCACAACTCCACTTCCATCCGCCATAGCATCCTCCAACAAAAACAAGGGAGAATGTATCAGCCCGATAAAGCCTTCCCGGAAGGCTTCAAATCAATGGGACAGGGACAGCGCATACTTTGCTTCGTCGAGGAGAAGGCCCAAATTCTCGGAGTTAAACTCGTTCGGCGCACGGCGAAGTCGACCGATATTGCGCCTCTTGGTTTCTCCATCGTCAAACGTCGTCTCGACAAAAATACTTAGATTCATGGTGGGTCCCGCCTTGTTCCAAAACCGTACCCTACCACGTCCACCACCAGCTTTTGCCCACTCACCTTTGGTTACCTCAAGCGCTCCTCTATGAGCAATTTTATGGCAGAGTTTGAGCTTTCAATATCCTTTGGCCAATCGCCCGCCCTCACCTGCTCCCGGATTATCTCCGCAATTTCAGTATTCAAATCTGCGCACAGCTCGGCCATCATCTGGATTGTATCGTGTTTTATCGAGGCAAATTCCAATATGACACTCGAAGATTTCCGCATGGAATGAGCGCGGGGCGCAGCGGGCGCTCCGTCAACCATCTCCATGAATGCACGTGTCACGTCGGCATCAGCACGACGGCTTACACCATCGTATTTTTCCTGAGCCTTGCTATAGTAGCCGCTAGCCCCAGTCAAAAGACCGATCAAGTTGCGCCCTCCTCCAAGCTCGAGGTGCAGTCGCAGTAAGCTTATTTCGTATGGTCAAATCATCGAACACGAGTGACGATGGTACACGCGTTGCAAGCGGACATAGCATGAAATGCTGTCTGTGAACACTGCAGGATAAAACATCAGTCGTCAAAATTGCTGGGCAGGTCGTCTGTCGTGTTGCCCATAAACTGTTTGGTTACCAGCAGGCCCAACGAATGACGGATTTCCGGCCACCACAGATGGGATGCATAGGCGCTGACCACTATGGCGACGATGGCGGCGATATGGTTGGAGACTGTCATCCGAATTGTCCTTCGCACGATACCGCGTCCCTTTGGCGGACGATACACATAAATCAGTCGCCGAACTTGTCGCGCATGCTGTCCATTGTGCCCTGCATACGCTCGCCCTTGCCGCAATCGGCGGTCATGGTCATGCTTTGCGAGGCGCGCTGTCGGAACCCGTTGAACTGCACCTCGCGGTAACGCGCGGAGAGTTGCAGCTCCAGATAGTCGCCTTCCAGCACGTCAACCCGGGCAACGCCGTTGGAAAACGCCGCCGTGCGCCCGTTCTGCACCTGACGCACCACGAAACTGTCGTCAGGGATGGAGCAACGGTTTGTCAGCCGCACTTCGGCCGTGATCTGCTGCGGGTCACCGACACGCAGGAAATGACGGATTTCGGGCCAGCCCTTATAGGTCAGATAGAGCAACACAAGTGCCCCCACCGCCAAACTGATTTGCGCAAGACTTTTCACGGTACCCTCATAAGGAAACAGGCCCGGGGTATCCCGGACCTGTGTTTTTTGCATATTCAGTCATTTAGCCCTGAAGCAGGCTCAGCACGTTCTGCTTGGAAGCATTGGCCTGCGCCAGCATGGCAGTGGAGGCTTGCTGCAGGATCTGGCTTTTTGCAAGTGCTGTACTTTCTGCAGCAAAGTCAGCGTCTTCGATGCGGCCTTTACCACCTTCCAAGTTGATGGAAATGTTGGTGAGGTTGCTGACTGTGTTGTCCAGTCGGTTCGAGATTGCACCAAGATTTGCACGCTGAGTGTTTACAGACGAAATTGCAGCATCCATGAGATCAATAGGTCCCTTCGCGATTTGTGTGGGTTAAGGCGCACTGGCCTGTTCAGGGTCGCACCAGATGTTGTTGTCACGACGTGAGGC
>NZ_JBHUDD010000106.1:0-2823 GCF_042677865.1 Lacimonas salitolerans
TGCCTCGATTTTCTCCCAGCTCCAAAACAACTCTCGCCGCCTCGGTCCCGCCCCAACCGCGCCTCAGCGCCGCCGGTGAAGGGGGTTCTACGGTTAACCCCGGATACCCGCAACCCCTTTTTTCGACAACTGACGCATTTTCTTCATAAACCCTGTTTTTCCCGTATTTTCAGTAGGTTGCAGAAAGGAAATTTCGGGAATCCCTTTGTTTGCACTACAAAGATACTCCAGCCTGGATCGTCCTCCTACCACATCTTGGGTTATCCACAGGGATATCCCCAACAAAGCCCAAGACAGGGGTGAATCGGTCCGGTCCAAGGCGTGGAATCACCCGATCAAGCGGCCCGCCAGCGACCGATCAGGCGTTTGAAATCCACCCGCAGTGCCAACACCGCCAGAATCACCGCCAGATAGGCCAGCGGTTCGATCTGCACGCCCTTGCGCAGCCAGATGAAATGCACCGCCCCCAACAGCACCACACCATAGGTCAGCCGGTGCAGCCGCCGCCAGCGTGGACCCAGCCAGCGGACAGCGCGGTTGTTCGAAGTCAGTGCCAGAGGGATCATCAGCAGGAACGCGACCATGCCGATGGTGATGTAGGGGCGTTTCACGATATCGGCCCAGACACGCTCGACGCTCTGCACATCCAGCAAGGCCCAGACGCCGAGGTGCAGCACGACGTAAAAGAACGCCAGCAACCCGAACGCGCGCCGGAACTTCAGCAGGTTCACCCCCAGATGCCGGCGCAGTGGCGTGATACACAGACCAATGATCAGAAGCTGCAGCGCGATCGCCCCATATTCCCGCTGCAGGGCGGATATCGGCTCTGCCCCCATCCGCCCCGTCGCCGCCATATAGAAGAACACCGGCGCGGGTGCGGCGTATATCAGATAGATCACCCAGCTTGGCAGCTTGCGGGCAAAGGCGTTCACTCGGTCGGTAAGGCTCATCTCGTCTTCCTGTTGTTGCGCCACTCCTGCACGCGGCAACTGCATCATTCACGCACGCGCGCTCACGAACCGCACACATCGGCGTGAGAACCGCGTTAATCGCTCCTATCACGGAACTAATGCGGCTTTCGCTGCGTGACTAGGGGATCGGGCGCACCCCTGAGGCCCGACAACAAGGAGACCTACATGTCACATCTTGATGAGAATTTCACAGCGTTCCAGGCCGTGCTGCCCACGGCCGACGCAACATTTTCGGCGGATATCATTGCGCTGAACTCCTCTGGTGCCAGCGGCAACGCGCTTTTTGCCCTTGAAACCGACGGCATGGGCGGCGGGCGCCTGCACGCGCTGATCACTGCCGAAGGGTTGACCCCGGACACCGCACATATCCAGCATATCCACGGTGTGTTCGACGAAATGGGCAACCCCGCCAATTCTCAAAGCCCAACGATCGCTGCCGATGCCGATGGCGACGGCTATGTCGAGGTGCTTGAAGGCGTTCCCAGCTATGGCGATGTTCTGCTCTCTCTGCCGGGGCCGGACGGCATGCCGATGACGGACGCCGAGGGCAACCTGAACTTCTATGCCAGCTATGACATCGCCGACATGTCCAACTTTGTCAGCCCGGTCACCGGGGCGCAGTACAGCTTCGAGGATATCGCCGATCTGGCGCTGCGCGAATATGTCCTGCATGGCGTGACCGTTCCTGACGGCGCGGGTGCCGGAACCGATGGCGAAGTGAACGGCACCGGCGGATTCATCCCGATCCTGCCCGCCGGCGCGTCCGAACTGACAGAAGTGACGCCCGAAATGGCCGCAATGCAGTTCGACCGACAGGCTCTGGATGCCGGTCTGGAATACCGTCTGGATGGCATGGACAACACCCTATTTGCAGGGGCCGGCATGGACACCGTGATTGCTGGGGCCGGCGATGACACGATCTATGGTCAGGACGGCAGTGATGTCCTGAGCGGCATGGCCGATAACGACGAGCTGTATGGTGGCGAAGGCGATGACCTGCTGAACGGCGGCAGCGGCGACGACATGCTGTTCGGCGGGATCGGCAACGACGAGCTTCTTGGCGGTCTGGGCAATGACATGGCCTATGGCGGTCAGGGCGACGATACACTGGCCGGCAATGCCGGGGATGACACGCTCGAAGGCGGCGCTGGCGATGACTTTATTGTCGGTGGCCGGGGCGAGGATGAGCTGTTCGGCGGCACCGGAAACGACCGGCTGCTGGGCGGTGCCGACAATGACATGGCCTACGGCGGTCAGGGCGACGACACCGTGATCGGTCACGGCGGCGACGATTACCTCGAAGGTGGCGAAGGCGATGACCAAATTGTCGGCGGCACGGGCAACGATACGGCGCTTGGCGGTGAAGGTGACGATCACATCATCGGCGGGGCCGGCAATGACGACCTGTTCGGCGGCGACGGTGACGACCTGTTGGGCGGCGGCAACGGCGACGATCTTCTGGTCGGTGGTGCCGGCGACGACATCCTGTTCGGCGGCAATGGTGACGACATCCTTGGCGGCGGCTCGGGCAACAATCGTCTGACCGGGGGGGCCGGCGCGGATGAGTTCCACTTCAATGCAGGCAACGGCCTCGATTTCGTCCGTGACTTCACGCAGGGCGAGGATGTGATCTCGTTCCTAGATGGTGGCGCAATCTCTTTCGCCAACTCGACGAACAGCGATGTCCGCGGCGCCAACGACCTGAGCGAGATGGATTTCGACACGGTCATGAACATTGCCGGGCTCGACATGATGAACGATCAGCAGGTGAGGCTATTTCGCGGTTTGTGTGGGTGGTTTGGTTTCCGGTCATTTGCTTGAGGCACAAGATGTTGTGCGGTAGGGTGATGCC
>NZ_JBHUDD010000107.1:0-3170 GCF_042677865.1 Lacimonas salitolerans
GATACAGTCATGACCCAACCCTCCCATTCCCTCGAATAGAGTTGAATCAGAGATCTCCAATATCCGCAACTGTAGTACTAGTAGTGGAAACGAAGTTGCGCAATTTCAAGGCGTTGATCCGCATCCGTGCCCAAAACGCGATAGACCATCCGGTGTTCCTGAGTGATGCGGCGTGACCACCAGCCTTTCAGATCGCCGCGCACAGGTTCCGGTTTGCCGATGCCTGAGAATGGCGTGCGTTGGCATTGGCGGATCATGTCATTGATGCGCTGGCGGGTCTTTTCGCTGGTGGCGGACCAGTGAAGGTAGTCATCCCAGGCGGCATTGGCAAAGACCAGCTTCACCCGATCAGATCACGCTCGGAGCCCGTGCCTGCGTCAAGCTGACCGATCGCGTCGCGCAGTCGTTCTGCATTGCGCGGGCTGGACAGCAGGTGCAGGGTTTCTGTGATCGCGTTCCATTCGTCCAGAGACACGATCACGACCGAGTCGCCATGCTTGCGGGTCACCACGACCTCTTGCTTGTCGTTCACGGCGCGGTCCATCACCGATTTCAACTGTGCCCGCGCGTCACTGTAGCTGATTACATCCATCCGCATAACTCCTTGTACAACTATATGTACAATGACTCTGCTGTTGTCAAGATCGACCGTCGGTCAGGCCTGCAGGTTCGCCGCAAGCCAGCGTTCCAGCCAGTGGATGTTGTAATCGCCCGACTGGATGTCGGGTTCCTGCAACAGCGCGTGGAACAGGGGCACGGTTGTGTGCACGCCGTCCACGATCAATTCGCCCAGGGCGCGGTTCAGGCGGGCCAGGGCCTCGGGGCGGTCGCGGCCATGCACGATCAGCTTGCCGATCAGGCTGTCGTAATAGGGCGGGATCGTGTAGCCGTCGTAAAGCGCGCTGTCCATGCGCACGCCCAGACCGCCGGGCGCGTGGTATTGCGTGATCTTGCCGGGGCTGGGGGCGAAGTTGGGCAGTTTTTCGGCGTTGATGCGCACTTCAATGGCGTGGCCGTTGATGACCAGATCCTTCTGACCGAACGACAGCGGCAGGCCTTCGGCGACGCGGATCTGTTCGCGCACAAGATCGACGCCAAAGATCGCCTCGGTCACCGGGTGCTCGACCTGCAGGCGGGTGTTCATCTCGATGAAGTAGAACTCGCCATCCTCGTACAGGAATTCGATGGTGCCGGCACCGCGATAGCCCAGTTTGCCCACGGCATCGGCGCAGATCTTGCCGATGCGGGCGCGTTCGCTGTCGCTGATGGCGGGGCCGGGGGCCTCTTCGAACACTTTCTGGTGACGCCGCTGGAGCGAGCAATCGCGCTCGGCCAGATGCAGGCCGGTGCCCTTGCCGTCGCCAAAGACCTGGATCTCGATGTGACGCGGCTTTTGCAGGTATTTCTCAATATAGACCTCGTCATTGCCGAAGGCGGCCTTGGATTCCGACCGGGCGGTCAGAAAGGCGCGCTCCATCTCGGCCTCGGAGGTGGCGACCTTCATGCCGCGCCCGCCACCGCCGGCGGTGGCCTTGATGATCACCGGATAGCCGAAATCGGCGCCGATCTGCTTTGCCTCGTCCAGCGTGGCCACGCCGCCTGCCGATCCGGGGACGACAGGAATACCCAGCGCCTTGGCGGTTTCCTTGGCGGTGATCTTGTCGCCCATGATGCGGATATGCTCGGCCGAGGGGCCGATGAAGGTGATGCCGTGATCCTCGACGATCTGCACGAAGGCGGCGTTCTCGGACAAGAAGCCATAGCCGGGGTGGATCGCCTGCGCGCCGGTGACTTCGCAGGCCGAGATGATCGCGGGGATCGACAGGTAGCTGTCGGTACTGCTGGGCGGACCGATGCAGACGGATTCGTCGGCCATGCGCACATGCATCGCGTCCGAATCGGCGGTGGAATGCACCGCGACCGACTGGATGCCCATTTCGCGGCAGGCGCGGATGACGCGCAGGGCAATCTCGCCGCGGTTGGCGATCAGGATCTTGTCGAACATCTGCGCCTCACTCGATGATCATCAGGGGCGCGCCGTATTCCACCGCGCCGCCGTCTTCGACGAGGATGCGGCGCACGGTGCCCGCGCGGGGGGCGGGGATGTGGTTCATGGTCTTCATGGCTTCGATGATCAGCAGGGTGTCGCCTTCGGACACGGTGTCGCCGACGCTGACGAATGTGGGCGCGCCCGGCTCGGCCTGAAGGTAGATCGTGCCGACCATGGGCGAGGGCACGGCACCGGGATGGCTGGCGGGGTCGGTGTCAGGCTCGGGGGCCGGGGCAGAGGCGGCGGGCGCATATTGCGGTGCGGGGGCGGCGGTGGCAGGCATGACGGGGGCAGGCATCTGCACGGCATGGCGGCTGACGCGGACGTTCAGGCTGTCGTTGTCGGCGTATTCGCGCATCACCTCAAGCTCGGTCAGGTCGTTTTCGCGCAGCAGTTCTGCCAGTGCCTGGATGAAGGTCACATCCGCATCATGGGTCTTCTTGGTCATCGGTGTCCTCGCCGGTTCTGTGCGTCGGGCGCTGTGTGGCGCCCGGCCCTTGGCTGCCGCTTATAGGGGATCACGCGTGCCACGAAAAGCGGCGACTTGCCCGGAAACCGGGGCATTTGCACACGGATGGCAAGGGAAAGGCGGTGCGCGGTCCGGTTTGTCGGGAACCCGGTCGGGATTCGGGGCGTTTTGCATCATGCAAGCGGGCCAGACTTGCGCTTTGTTGCGTGGCCGGGGTGGGGTGAACAGTCCGCGGCAGGGGTTTTCGGTGCATGTCCTCCGACGCGGTATCGGGTTTTTTCCGAAAAGGTATATATATTGACTATCCTATGTATATTGTGAGCCCGTCGGGAGGCACGCGGCCCCCGGTGACACTTGGACGAAAGAAGGAGCCTGAAGATGGCGAACAAATCCACGATCAAGAGCCTGAAAAAGGAAGTCAAAGCCCGCAAGGCCAAGGTTGCCCGTCAGGAAAGCAAGCTGAAGAAAGCCAAGAAGGCGCTGAAAAAGGCGGCCTGATCCATAGTGGCCGGGGGGCGGGCCCGTTTCTGATCCGGCGCCCGACCCCGGCACGCAACGCGAGAGCGACATAGTACTACAGTTGCGCATTATGGCGAGTCTTTCGATGTGCGATGGCGGCAGCGACTTGATGCTCGCGTCGCCACCGCGACC
>NZ_JBHUDD010000108.1:0-3359 GCF_042677865.1 Lacimonas salitolerans
CAAGCAAATGACCGGAAACCAAACCACCCACACAAACCGCGAAATAGCCACCTACAAACATCGGATTGTTCTTGCCAATGCTAGCGAAGCAAATTACTTTTGAAAGCGCGATATTAGTTGGTGGGGCATGACGCGATGAAAAATGTACTTGTGATTGGTGCTGGACTTTCAGGAGTAACAGTTGCACGGCAGCTAGCGCATCGTGGCTGTCGCGTAACGGTTATTGATCAAAAAAACCATGTTGGCGGGCATTGCTTTGATTACGAAGATAGCACAGGGATAAGAGTTCATAAATTTGGACCACATATTTTTCATACTTCCAATAAAAGAGTGACAGACTGGTTGAGTCGCTTCACTGAGTGGGTCGATTACGAACACCGTGTTGTAGCAGAACTTAAAAGTGGTGAATTCGTTCCTTTTCCACCTAACCTGAATACCATGAAATTTATTCACTCAGACGACATTATTAATACATTTTATCGCCCCTATTCAGAGAAAATGTGGGGCGTGACATTAGAAGAAATTAACCCTAATATTTTTCACCGTGTGCCGATGAGACAGGATTTTGAAGACCGATATTTTCCTAAGTCAAGCTTTCAAAAGTTTCCCAAGTATGGATATACTAACCTAGTATCGGAAATTTTAAGCCATAAATTGATAACAGTTAAATTAGGAACTCCGTTCTCTAAGGAAATGATGTTTAACTATGATTTTACCTTCAACTCCATGTCTATCGATGAGTTTTTTGATTATAAATATGGCATGCTTCCCTATCGATCTATTAGATTTCATCACAAGGTTTATCAAGTTGAAAAATTAACGATATTTCCAGTCGTTAACTATACCAACAATTCATCTTTTACTCGACGCACAGAATGGAAAAATTTTCCTGGCCATGGTTTCAATGGCGACTTGACATTAGTCACTGAGGAAGAGCCGTGTGATTTTAGGGATAACGATTTTCAACGCTATTATCCAATATCTGACCCAAAAGGAGAAAATCGCATATTATACAACAGATATAAGTCGGAAATTCCTAGTAACATGGTTTTTATTGGCCGTTGCGGAATGTATGTCTACATAAACATGGATCAGGCCATTTCTTCTGCGTTGTCAATATCTCAGAAGGTTCTCTTGGAGTGGGGTGCAGTATGAAATTTGTTATTTGTTGTCCAGATGACTATACCGGTGGTCCCTTTGCACTTCTACAACTTAATAGTGCCATTAATAGTTTGGGGTATAAAAGTCAAATTCTTTTTTACGATGTGGCTAAAGAAATGAGGTTAATAGAAGACTACATGACAGTTAGTTACAAAAGAAGACCAAATATTTCTATTGCAGATTTAAAGTATGATGTTTGTAGTGTCGTGCATAAGGATGACGTGATAATATTTCCTGAAAGAGAAATAAGTCTACTTGTTAAATTTAGTAAAAATGGCTTTTCAAATTGCGTTCTCTGGTGGCTGAGTTGGGACAATGCTCCCCTTTCTCAGTTAAATAGATTTGAGGAATTGTCTGCTTTGCATCATTCTATAAGCATTTTTCAGTCGCACTATGCGCAACGTGAAGCTGCAAGCCTTAATATTGATGGTCCAATTGTTTCAGATTATACTCTTTACGATACTAGAATGTCCGAGGAGAGGCATGTTAAGAAATATGACATATGTTTTTTGCCGAGAAAAGCTATAGGGACTGAAAAAATTATTGCTGATCTTCAATCGTCGTTTTCTGTTTTTTCAATAGAAAATATGTCACATACTGAAGTCCAGCGGGCACTGCAAGCGTCGAAATACTTCATTGATTTTGGCCATCATCCTGGAAAGGATCGGATTCCGAGAGAGGCCGCACTATTTGACTGTATTCCAATTGTTAGAAAGGCGGGAGCTGCTAAACATATGGAAGACGTTTACTTGCCGAATTTTCTTAAACTTGACCATTCAGTTTTGTCTGGGCAAGGATTTTTAACTTCGTATATTCATAATTTAAATAAAAATTATGAATCTATATTATACTCGCTTAAGCCGTATCAGAGGAGGATAAGATCAGAGTTTGATTTGTTTCATTTACAGGTTTCAGACTTCTGTAATTTGTTTTTCGGTCAACCGGAGGTGCAGTGATACTTAATAAATGCCAACCTGTTTCCTTATGAGGGTGCCGTGAAAAGTCTTGCGCAAATCAGTTTGGCGGTGGGAGCACTTGTGTTGCTCTACCTGACCTATACGGGCTGGCCCGAAATCCGTCATTTCTTGCGTGTGGGCGATCCGCAGCAGATCACGGCCGAAGTGCGGCTGACCAACCGTTGCGCCATCCCTGAGGAAAGTTTCGTGGTGCGTCATATAAAAACCAATCGCACTGCTGCATTTTCCAATGGCGTTGCTCGTATTGCAGTGTTGGAAGGTGACTATGTTGAACTGCAACTAAGTGCTCGTTACAGGGAAGTTCAGTTCAACGGCTTACGACAGCGTGCGTCAAAGAGCATGACGTTGACCGCCGATTGCGGCAAGGGCGAGCGTATGCAGGGCACAGTGGACAGCATGCGCGACAAGTTTGGCGATTAAGAGATGCGTGCGCAGAGCCAAGTTCACAGCACACTGCCTGCGTCTTCAGCATGACTGTGTCAAACCATATTGCTGCTGTCGTCACCGTTGCGGTGGGTGCTTACTTGACGCATGTGTGGTGGGCAGACATTGGCAAATCTCTGTGCCTGCTTGTGCCGTCAGCACTGTTTGACACAGTTTGCGTGTGGAATTTGCCCTAATGATGTGTGCATCTTGTGCACATTTCAAAGATTTGTGCGCAAATGGTGCTGTCAATATTTCGCCGCAGTCAACCAATTGATTTTGCGCATACATTCGTCGCCACCACCTTGTGCACGCACTGCTGTCAAAAAAATAACACGCACAGCGCTGTGTTGCTGTTCTCCGCACCTCAGCATGCGAGGCTGTGTTGTCTGACGGCTATGTGCGCACTACACTGTGTCGTTGACACCGCTGCACAGCATGCGTTGAGCATGCAAGTGCTGCAAGGAACAGTCTCTGCCTCAGCGTGTGATCAACATCACAGAACAACTCGCAGCCAACACAGTCTTTGTGTTCATGCGCAGTGGTTATTTCGCAGCACGTGGCTTTCTGCCTGCTGCAAGGTATGCTTTGAGTTGATTGTGGGTAAAGCCGTGCAGTTTGCACAGTCTGCGTACTTCTTTGAGTGCTTCTGCCTTTTCAGCCTTAGCAACCTGCTTGATTTCTTCTTCAAGCGCTGCCTGTTGCTGCATCAGTTCTTCAAGTCTGCTCATATTTCACTCCTTATTTTGGGCTATTTCGCGGTTTGTGTGGGTGGTTTGGTTTCCGGTCATTTGCTTG
>NZ_JBHUDD010000109.1:0-3817 GCF_042677865.1 Lacimonas salitolerans
CGTTCTCATCCTGATTGACGCTGGATTCTCAGCCTGTTTGTCGCGCGGCAGCGCCGTGGCCAATGAACTGCTAAACTAGGATCCAACCCATCCCGACGGAACAGAAGCCCTGCGACTTCTACGCCGCAAACTGACGATGGTGGCTTGCGAAAACCTCTTGGCAGAACTTGAAACCACGCCCTTACCTGCCGAACACACAGATACGCAGACAATAAAGATGTCCGACACAGACAGCCAGAATGTCCGGCACCATCATAACTCAAATAAAGAACATATTGATAAAGAAGAGCCACTTGCACATACGGACCAACATCCACTGTCAGTCACAGAACTTCTGGCAAGCTGCCCAGAGGCTAGGCAATATGCGGTAAGAAAGATTGAAAGCTTTGCCGATGTGATCGCCCATGCACGCATTCTTGCACCCATGATCGGAATCGATGACCGAACCTATCAGACTGCACAAGACCGTATCGGACCTCTAGCCACAGCGACAACGATTTGGGCAATGATGCAGTTTTATGATCGCATCAAGAAAGCAGGTGCATACTTCAGAGCCCTAACTGTTGGAAGTAAAAGCGAAGGTTTTGATCCAGTGCGACTTATCCGACAACTTGCCGCATCACATGACCTGCGCACCGACAATTGTCCGCGGACAACTTGAAGTGATGGTCTTTGATTCAAGAACAACAGCAGTTGTCCGCGGACAATACAGACATTTTCTGAGAGTAAGGGGAGTGTTGGTTTGAGGGTGACGGGAAGTGAGATCGGGAGAGTGGCTTCCGGCGCCCGTCGTGGAGAAAATCTGATGACCAAAGCTGTCCAGAAAATCATCCTGTCCCCGTCCCAGGATATCCCTTTTGACAAGCTGGTGCTGAGCCAGTCCAACGTGCGGCGCATCAAGGCTGGCGTGTCCGTCGAGGAACTGGCCGAAGATATTGCCCGCCGCGGTCTGTTGCAGAGCCTGAGCGTACGGCCCGTCTTGGCTGACGATGGCACCGAAACCGGCAAGTTCGAAATCCCGGCCGGTGGACGGCGGTTCCAAGCGTTGTCCCTGCTGGTGAAGCAGAAGCGTTTGGCGAAGACGACACCCATTCCCTGCATCGTGCGCGATGCTGCGTCCGACATCTTGGCCGAGGACGATTCCTTGGCCGAGAACATGCAGCGCGTCGCCTTGCACCCGCTCGACCAGTTCCGCGCTTTTGTCGCGCTGCGGGACGAGGGCCAGAGCGATGCAGAGATTGCCGCCGCCTTCTTCGTGACGCCGCAGATCGTGAAACAGCGCCTGAAACTTGCCTCCGTCGCGCCTGCCCTGCTTGAGGTCTATGCCGAGGATGGCATGACGCCGGAGCAGCTCATGGCCTTCACCGTGAACCCTGATCACGCGCGTCAGGTTCAGGTCTGGGATGTGATCCATTCATCCTGGAACAAGGAGCCATTCCAAATCCGGCGCATGCTGACCGAGACCTCGGTCCGGGCGTCAGGCCGGCGTGCGGTCTTTGTGGGTGTTGAGGCCTATGAAGCGGCGGGCGGCACGATGCTGCATGACCTCTTCCAAGGCGATGACGGTGGCTGGCTCGAGGACCCTGCCCTGCTCGATCGGCTGGTGACGGAAAAACTCCATGCCGAGGCAGAGACGGTTGCGGTTGAGGGCTGGAAGTGGATCGAGGTCGCGCTTGACCTGCCCTATGGCTACAGCCACGGTCTGCGGTCCCTGTCCGGCGATCCGACGCCAATGACCGATGACGAAGGTGCGGCTCATGCGAAGCTGCTCGACGAGTATCGGGCGCTGGAAGACGAATACGCATCTTTGACTGCCCACCTGCGATTGGCTATCAGTCGATGAACGCGGTCTTCGCGGCTGATGTGCTTTATGTTCCGTCCGGCCCCGGCTATTGGGAGTATGACAGCACCACCAGTTTCATCGGTCAGCTTTCTGAAGCCTTGGAAGACCTTGGCAGGTTTCGCGGGCGTCTGCCATCCGGCACGAACCCTGAAAAGGTTTTCGCGGACATCCGTTTTTTGCTGACCCGCTTTGAGCCGAACAACGACCTGCATCGTGCGATGCAGAAAGCCTTTGAGCAGGTGTTTAAATCCCATGTCACCGCAAACCCGATTGAGATGACCCGTGAGACATGGCGCCGCGCGCGGATGCCGTTTGATCGTAAGCGCTACGGCGTGGCCCTATGCGGCGAGGCTTGACGGCTGGTTGAAGCGCCATGGCATGAGGTCTTCGATGCCGCTTTGCGGGTAGCCGTCGAGGATGGCGCGCAGGGTGGCGGCGATATAGTCGACCGGATTCAAGTTGGACATCTTGCAGGTGGCGACGAGCGAGGCCAGCATGGCCCAATTCTCGGCGCCGATTTCATTTCCTGCAAATAGTGCATTCTTCCTTGTCAGGGCGATCGGTCGGATCTGGTTTTCGACCGGGTTGGTGTCGAGCTCCAGCGTGCCATCATCCAGGAAGCGGATCAGTCCGGGCCAATGCCCCAGCGTGTAGCGGATGTCCTCGGCGAGCTGGGATTTCTGCGGAATGCGTGAGAGCTGGGCTTCCAGCCAGGGCTTCAGCGCCGCGATGATCGGAGCCGCATGTTCACGCCGGGCGGCAAGGCGCGCAGGCGCCTCTTTGCCGCGGACAGACTTCTCGATCTGATAAAGCAGCGCGATCTGACGCAGCATCTCTTCGGCGATGGATGAGCCATCGCTCTCGAAGCGTTTCACGAAGCGGCGGCGGACATGAGTCCAGCAATAGACCAGCTGCCACGGGCCAGTGTCGCGGGCGATCTCGGTCAGCGCATTGTAGGACTGGTAGGCATCGCATTGCAGGAAGCGGCCGTGATACCCGGCGAGGAAGTTCAGCGGGTGCGCCTTGCCCCGGCCGGGGGCGTAATGGAACAGCACGATGGGCGGGCCAGCGCCGCCATGGCCGCGATCATCGGACACGACGGCCCAAAAGAAGCCGCTCTTGGTGGCCTTTCGGCCCGGGTCCAACACCGGTGCGCGGGTCTCATCCACGAAGATGCGATCGGCACCCCGCAGATGGGCGCGCATGTGGTTGATGACCGGCATCAGATGGAAACAGGCGCGCCCGACCCAGTTGCCGAGCGTGCCCCGGTCAAGGTGGATGCCCTGCCGCTTGAAGATCTCGGCCTGCCGGTAGAACGGAAGGTGGTCGCCGAATTTCGCTACGATGATCCATGCGATGAAGAGATCCGTAGGCAGCCCACCGGGCACGACATGTTCGGGCGCATGCGCCTGCGCCACGGCTTGCGAGCAGCGGCGGCAGGCGTATTTCGGGCGCCGCGTGACCAGCACCCGGAACTGGGCAGGGATCACGTCCAGCCGCTCGGATACATCCTCGCCGATCTTCGCCATCTCGCCGCAGCCACAAGGGCAAAGCGTGCTGGCAGGCTCGATCACCCGCTCAACCCGCGGCAGATGCGACGGCAGGTGCCCGCGGTTGCGCTTGGGCTTGCGCCGTTCCTCACCGCGCGCCCTTTGCATCGCCGCCTCGGCCTTCTCCTGCGCGGCCTCGAGCACGCCCTGTGCAAATTCGGCATCCTCCAGGGGAAGGTTGAACTGGTCTGGCGAGAGCTTCTAGGAGCGCTTGCCGAATTTCTCGCGCTGCGCCGCGCGCAGAATATCCTGCAGTCGACGGTTGGCCTCCTGCGTCTCGGCCAGTGTCGCCTCGACCTCGGCGAGGCGGGCTTTCAGCAGGGCATTTTCGCGCGCAAGATTGCGCATTTCGCGGAAGTTGGGCAGTGATTTCGCGTGATCTCGGGCACGCGTTTCACGGCATCGCGGGCAGCCATTTCACGCC
>NZ_JBHUDD010000110.1:0-3877 GCF_042677865.1 Lacimonas salitolerans
GCGCCTCACGTCGTGACAACAACATCTGGTGCGACCCTGAACAGGCCAGTGCGCCTTAACCCACACAAATCGCGAAGGGACCACCTTCCTAGCATCCGCGTTGCGGATTTCCGTCGCCAGCAAGGCATCTACATCCTCTTCGACGAATATGGGCCTGCTTATGTTGGATTGGCTAAAGGCGACCGACTCGGAGCACGCCTCCGCGATCACCATGGCGACCATCTCAACGGCAAGTGGGACCGGTTCTCTTGGTTCGGATTCAATCCGGTCGGTGCGACACCCAACGACCACGGCATCCTGTCGCTGAACGAGCCGCGCCGGGACGTGACAGACGACACGTCGACAACAATCGGCGATCTCGAGGCGCTGCTCATTGCAGCCATGGGGCCGAAGCTCAATGTCCAGAGGATGCGTTTTGATCAGGCCGACAAGTGGGAGCAGATAGGGCAGTGGGAATGGGACGAAACATATCGTGAGAAAATGGCACGAGACTGACTGAGGCCAAGGATGCCCAAGCCAATTAAAGGAAATTTACCTATCGAGGAGGGCCCAATCTACGACAAGCAGAAGAAGTGCACCAGCCGTGAATACTGCGTTGTCGCTGAAGCTCATCGATTACTCAAAGCACACAGGATTTAGGATTACAGATGTTCGGATTGTTTGGAAAGAAATCAGAAGGGGCGCCGGTGGAGCCAAAAGCCCACTGGGACGCAAAGCGGCGGGTGCTCACACTGGTGGACTCGAAGGGAAAGCTGACCGAGAAGAAGAATCCGTCCGCAATGTTTGCGGGAACGCACGAGGTGGCCCGAATGGAGATGGGAAAGGACAAGGTGTCCTTCACACTTCATCCGAAGGTGAAGCATGAAATGCCCCGGCTGGTATCCTTTGACCTTTGCGGCAATTTGACCGGCAGCCGCGTATTGTAGGGATCAGGAAAATAAGGGTAGGCTGACGTGTTTGATTGATGTAGAAAACGGAAGATAGGGAGTCATCACCTCCTTGTTGCTGCGCCTGAAGTGCGACTGTTGCGGGCTTCCACTCTCCAAGTCGGTGATGCCGCAACCGCTCAATTTAACAGCACAGTATCGGTGAGCGTCAGCACTGTCCCGCACAGCCGCCCCACAAACCTTTACACAAGCACCCGAGGCCACACCAACCTCAGTTCGACGCCCTCCATCAAGTCACTCACACAATCCCCCCGCCCGGCGCACCATGCCGAACAGGTCGCGCGGGTCGTCCGGGTCGGCCAGCAGGTCCAGCGGCTGGTACATGTCGGTGCCCTTGATCCGGTCGCGGATGTAGCGCAGGGCGCTGAAATCCTCGGTGGCAAAGCCCACGCTGTCGAACAGCGTGATCGCCTGGGCATTACGGCGGCCCTGCGCCTGTCCGGTCATCACCTGCCACAGCTCGGTCACCGGGTGATCGGGGGCAAGCTGCTGGATCTCGCCCTCGATCCGGGTCTGTTCGGGGTATTCCACAAAGATATCAGCCCGGTGCAGGATCGCTGGGGCCAGTTCGGTCTTGCCCGGGCAGTCGCCGCCGATGGCGTTGATGTGCACGCCGCTGCCCACCATGTTGTCGGTCAGGATGGTGGCATAGGCCTTGTCGGCGGTGCAGGTGGTGATGATCTGCGCGCCTTCCATCGCCTGTTCGGGGCTGTCGCAGGGCACGACGGTCAGGCCGGACTGCGCCAGATTGCGCACCACCTTGGCGGTGGCGGCCGGGTCGATATCAAACAGCCGCACCTCGGTCACGCCGCACAGCGCATGAAAGGCCAGGCACTGGAACTCCGACTGCGCGCCATTGCCGATCATCGCCATCACCCGTGCATTTTGCGGCGTCAGATAGCGCCCCGCAAGGGCCGAGGTGGCCGCCGTGCGCAGCGCGGTCAGGATCGTCATTTCCGTCACCAGCACCGGGTATCCCGTGGCCACATCCGCCAGCAAGCCAAAGGCGGTGACGGTCTGCAACCCGTCGCGGGTGTTGCCGGGATGGCCGTTGACGTATTTGAAGCCGTAGGCCTGACCGTCGGAGGTGGGCATCAGCTCGATCACGCCGACCTCGGAATGGCTGGCGACGCGCGGGGTCTTGTCGAACGCGTCCCAGCGTTTGAAATCCTGTTCGATATACTCGGACAGCTCGCGCAGCATGGTTTCCACGCCGATGTGGTTGATCAGCCGCATCATGTTGGCGACGGAAACGAAGGGCACCAGCGCCTTTTGTGACGGGTCGGTCATGGTCATTCTCCTTACGCGTAGGCGCGGGTGGGCCGGTCGAACACGCGCCGCCCCATGGCGCTGGCGCACAGGTCCACCATCAGCTGCGCGGTGCGCCCGCGCTCGTCCAGAAACGGGTTGAGTTCCACCAGGTCCATCGAGGTGACAAGCCCGCTGTCATGCAGCATTTCGCAGACCAGATGCGCCTCGCGCACCGTGGCGCCCCCGGGCACGGTGGTGCCCACGGCAGGGGCCACGGCGGGGTCAAGGAAATCCACGTCCAGCGAAACATGCAAGGCGCCATCCGCCTCGGCCACGCGGGACAGGAAATTCTGCAAGGGGCGGGCGATGCCGCTCTCGTCGATCTCGCGCATGTCGTGGCGGGCGACGCGCGTGGCCTGCAGGGCGTTGCGTTCCGGCCCGTCCACCGATCGCAGCCCGATGACGCAGACATTGCCGGTCGGCACCGGGGTGGTCACGGGTGGAAAGCCGTCAAACCCCGGCTGGCCGGTGACATAGGCCAGCGGCGTGCCATGCAGATTGCCCGATGTGGTCGTTTCGGGCGTGTGGAAATCGGCATGGGCATCCAGCCACAGCACGAATTGCGGGCGGCCGTTCTGGGCCGCATGGGCCGCGACCCCCGCGACCGAGCCCAGCGACAGCGCGTGATCGCCCCCCATGAAGATCGGCACGCCCTGATCCATTGCCCATTGCGGCGCCAGAATCAGCGACTGGGTCCAGCCGATACAGGCGTTGCGCGCATAGGGATGCGCATCGGGGTCATCGGCGTCATGCGGGGCAGGAGACAGGTTGCCGATGTCCAGCACCTCGTGGCCCAGATCGCCCAATGCCTTGCCCAAGCCGGCGGTGCGATAGGCGTCCGGCCCCATCAGGCAGCCGGCCCGACGCTTGCCGCAATCCATCGGCGCGCCGATCAGGATACAGGTCTGGTTGGTCATCTGTGGCTCCTACTGTCTATGTTGCACAGGGTATGTCGCCGGATCGGGGTGGATGACAGCCGACAAATTGCGCATATTGTGATGTGAATCACCATAGCGACAGTCAAGGGTGCCGAAATGGACGATATGGACCACGCCCTGATCCGGGCCCTGCGGCAGGATGCGCGAGCGCCGCTGTCGTCGCTGTCGGCGCAGCTGGGCGTCTCACGCGCCACCGTGCGGGCACGGATCGACAAGCTGCGCAGCGCGGGCGAGATCGTGGGCTTTACCGTCCTGCTGAAAGGCGATGTGGCGCGCGACCCGGTGCGCGGGCTGATGATGCTGGGCATCGAGGGGCGCGGCGCGGACCGTATCAAGCGCCAGTTGGCGGGCCTGCCGCAGGTTCAGGCGATCCATGCCACCAACGGGCGCTGGGACCTGATCGTGGAGCTTGGCACCGACACGCTGGAACAGTTTGACCGCGTGCTGGACACGATCCGCCGCTTTGACGGCGTGGCAACCAGCGAAACCAGCCTGCTGCTGTCGACGTTGAAGTCGGGCGGCTGAGGCGCGGTCGTGGCCAGCCCCGCACCCCCGGCCCCTCTCCGCATGGGGAGGGGAGGCGCGTTTTTCGGGGGTGGACTAGGGTCTGTTGACGTTTAAGGATTCCCATATCGGCTTCGAAGTGATTCAAGGTTGCCAAATGGGAGGTGACCTTGATCC
>NZ_JBHUDD010000111.1:0-4032 GCF_042677865.1 Lacimonas salitolerans
CAAGCAAATGACCGGAAACCAAACCACCCACACAAACCGCGAAATAGCCCAACAATTGGCCAAGTCATTTTGTTCCGATAAAATTCGAATTGGGGTCCGATAATTTTCTTTTGCCCCCCGGAACCTACCGGTGACACTGGAGTTATGCTACAGGAGTCATCATGAAAGGACGCACCCATGGCACAGACAAAATCGAGCGATTCCTCCCCTCAGGACGATATTGAACAGCTTTCCCAGCAGATCGCCACGTTGCGGGAAGACATTTCCGCGATCTCCAGAACCCTGTCCGAGCTGGGCGGATCGACCCGCGACGCTGCGGTGGATGGCGCCCGTCGCAAGGCGTCCGAGCTGCGTCAGGCCGGTGAACAGCAGCTTTACTCTGCCCAGCATCAGGCCGAAGAGATGGGTCAACAGGCCGCGAACGCCGTGCGCAACCAGCCGGCAACCGCCGTCGGGCTTGCCGTGGGTGTGGGCTTCTTGCTTGGGTTCATCACGGGGCGGAAGTAACCCATGGCGGGTTTTCTTTCCGACATGCGCCGCCGCGCACGCGCCACTGCGCGTGCGGCGGCCTTTTCCGCGATCGGCGTGATCTTTGCGCTGACGGGTCTTGGCTTTCTGACGGTCGCGCTCTGGATCCTGATCGCAACCTATGAAAGCCCCCTTGTCGCCCATGCCGTTATCGGCGCGCTCTATCTGTTTCTGGGTGTTTGCTTTCTTGCCCTCGGTGGCCAGAAATCCGAGCCCCGACCCGCCGAGCCGGTCGAAAGCCCCCCGCAAACGCCCGCAAAGGATCCGATCCTGCAGGTGGCCGAAGCCTTTGCAGTCGGATTGCAGGCCGGGCGGTCAGCCCGCAGGCCGCGCTCCTAGCAATCTGCGGACGCAGGGGCGTCTGACCTTGGGCAAACTGCCGTCGCTTGCGGAGCTTCAGGCGCCCTGCGCACTGGGTTGCAACGCCGACCTGATCATCTCTTCGGTAAAGGGACGCAACAGCATGGTCCAGCCGTGCTTTTGCACCCTGCACTCGTCATCCTCGCCCATGGTCAGAATGATTTTTGCCCCGCGCGCAAGCAGCACCTGATCAAGCCCCTCTTGCAGAAGGTGATCATAGCGAATCTCCAGAAATGCTGCGGACACGACCGGTTCGTGCTCCAGCATCTCTACAAGTTCGGACGGGGTCGGCACGTTGATCACGCGACACGGACCCGCAGCCTTTAGCGACCCGCACAGGTCTTCCGCAATCAAAACGTTGCTGTCCATGACGACATAGACCGGCAGGTCTGGCCGCGTCTGCGCATCATGGGGCATATGGCGCTCGCTGATAAGTTCTTGTTCAATCATACCTTATACTGGAACATGTTCGGACGTCCTGCATTAAACTACGACATAAATAAGAGGTTTTTTTCGCATGGTCACCAAATGCCGGAATTGCCCCCTTCGGACGCGTCCGATCTTTGAAATGATGACCGAGAACGAGGTCATCTTCATGCAAAGCTTCAAGAATGGCGAGCTTGTGGTCGATGCAGGCACGACGATCATGATGGAGGCGTCCAACAGCCCGCAGCTTTACACCGCGCTTGATGGCATGGGATTGCGCTACAAGACGCTGCTGTCCGGGGAACGGCAGGTTCTCAACTTTGTCATGCCGGGTGATTTCATCGGGCTTCAGGCCGGCGTGATGCATGAAATGCACCATTCGGTCGAGGCGACAACGGACATGACGCTCTGTGTCTTTGATCGCAAACGGCTGTGGGAATTGTTCCGTGACCACCCCGAACGCGCCTTCGACCTGACATGGATTGCCGCCGTCGAAGAGCATCTTCTTGGTGAAAGCCTCGCAATTCTAGGTCGTATGAGCGGGGTGGAACGAATCGCGCGGGCATTCGTGCGCCTGTTTGACCGCGGTGCGGCGATCGGTGCGACCCAGGGGATGGAAATGCCCCTGCCCTACAAGCAACAGGACCTTGCCGATGCCCTGGGCCTGTCGCTGGTCCACGCCAACAAGATGCTGAAAAGGTTGCGAAGCGAGGGTACGGCAACTTGGCGCAATGGGCGGCTGATCATCCACGATTACGATCGCCTGTGCCGGATTGCGCGGCTGGAAAAGGACGCAACGCCGGTGGCCCGCCCGCTGATCTAGACCGGCTGCGTGTTTTTTCCCGACAACGCTCAAGTATCGTCAACCCCAGGGAACAAACCAACCGCCTGCGTGTTTAACAAGGATGCACAGATTATCCGCCAATGGTGATCCGGTTCTTCGCACAGCGGTGATCGTGATTGCACTCATCCTCTGCTTCGCGGCCCTGCAGGCCGGGGCCGACATTTTTGCGCCCATGGTCGTTGCCTTGGTGACAGGTGTCATGCTGGCCCCCGTCACCGATGCGTTCGAACGCATCGGGCTTTCGGCCGGGTTGTCCTCGGCGGCCGTTCTGATTCTTGGCGTATCGGCCATTGCCGTTCTGGTCGTGCTGGCAGCGCCCGTGATGTGGCGCATCGCCGAGGAACTGCCGCGCATCCAGTTCGAACTTCGCTCGATCGTTGCCGATTTTACAAACCTGATCAATGGCTTGAAGGAAATGAGCCGCGAGATGGAAAAGGCGCTGGGTGCCGAACCAAGCCTGTCTGACAGCGATTCTGAAAGCACACTGCCGGACATCACCAACGCCTTGTTTCTTGCCCCGGTGGTGCTGGCACAGATCCTGATATTCGCGGGGACGCTGTTCTTCTTTCTGCTGACGCGGAAAAACATGTATGCATGGCTGTCGCGCCAGATCGGATCATCAAGCGAAACCGAAGCCATCCTGCAGCGCTTTACCAATGCCGAACGGATGGTGGCGCGCTATTTCCTGGCCATCTCGATCATCAACGCCGCTCTTGGCACGGCCCTCGGCGGCGCGCTTTTCCTGATCAACCTGCCTGCCCCGTTCATCTGGGGATTCGTGGCGGCCCTGCTGAATTTCCTGCTCTATGTCGGGCCGATGGCCATGGCCGGCGGTCTTTTGCTTGCGGGCATCGTGGAGTTCGATGGTCCCATGGTGCTGGTGCCACCGGCGATCTTCCTGTTCCTCAACATGATCGAGGCGCAATTCGTCACACCAACCTTCGTGGGACGGCATGTGTCGGTCAACCCCCTGCTGATCTTCGTGTCCCTTGTTATCTGGCTCTGGCTTTGGGGCCCCCTTGGCGCGATCATTGCGATTCCCGTGCTGGTGATCGCGATTGCCCTGCTTGATATCTTTGCCGAAGATGACGCAACGCCATCCGCCTGATCCGCACAATCGCCTCTGACAGCGTTGATCTAACTCAACCTATGGATTATATCTCGGCGAAAATGCTGTGCAATCCGAGGAATAGGTATGTCGCATCCGTTAGATATTCATGTGGGTCAACAATTGAAAAAGCTGCGTGTGTCGCGCGGCCAAACCCAGACCGAAGTAGCTCTTGGTCTTGGCATATCATTCCAGCAGGTTCAGAAATATGAATTGGGCCGCAATCGGATCTCGGCCAGCAAGCTTTTCGAAATCTCGCGCATACTTGACGTAAAGCCAGCCTACTTTTTTCACGGCCTCGAGGACGAAACGATCGAAGACGAGGTTCTGGACCGCGAGGTCACGAGAATCGCCTCGCTGCTGACGAAAATCAAGGATGAGCGTCTGCGCAGCCAGATCCGCTCCTTCATCTCGGATATCGCCGCCAGCGGAGCACAGGGAAACTGACGCCAGATGGGGCCGCGGCCAAACAGAAGCCGCCGCTCTGTCAAGCTTGGTTGGCACACGATCATGAACGCCACACATCTCCTGCGTGCCATGGCGTCGAAATCCAGCCTTCCGGCAGATCCGCAGCCGCTCGTCGGCGGCAATCCTGAGATTGGTGGTCCTGCCCGGCTTTACCGGGCAGGCATGACCCAAATCGTTTCGGTTATGCCGTTCTGAGCAACAGGCGGCTGTCCTTGATCAGGCCCGTCTCGACCAGCATGTTGGTCAGGTGCCGCGCGACAAACAGGCTGAGAATCCAGCGTCAATCAGGATGAGAACG
>NZ_JBHUDD010000112.1:0-4526 GCF_042677865.1 Lacimonas salitolerans
AAGGGCGGCATCTTCTCAAGCGTCGCGACCACGGATTCTCATCCTGATTGACGCGCTCTTCTCATCAAGTTTGTCGCGCTACACTACCTGGCCGCCAGCGACGGCACGCACACGTTCATCTACTATGACGATGACTGGTCAACCACAGCCGACCGCGAGATGGTCGCGCGTCTGGACAATGTCACCTCGGAGCTGACCGTTTCCGATTTCGACGTCTACTGATCACCGCAAAATCACAAACCGAAAAGGCCGGGCGTTTCTGCCCGGCCTTTTTCATCTGCAGCGATGCTCAGAAATTTTCCTGAAGATCCATGCCGGCATACAGGCTTGCCACTTCATCCTCGTACCCGTTGAACATCAGCGTCGGCTCGCGGCTGGCAAACAGCCCGCCCCCGATGCGGCGCTCGCTGGCCTGGCTCCAGCGCGGGTGATCCACATTCGGGTTCACATTCGAATAGAACCCGTATTCGCGGGCATTCGCCTTGTTCCAGCTTGTCGGCGGCTGCGTGTCGGTCAGGGTGATGCGCACCACCGACTTGATCGACTTGAAGCCGTACTTCCACGGCACCACCAGCCGCAGCGGCGCACCGTTCTGCTTGGGAATGTCCCGGCCATAGATGCCGGTCGCCATGATGGTCAGCGGGTGCAGCGCCTCGTCCAGACGCAGACCTTCGACATAGGGCCAGTCCAGCACCGGGAAGCGAACACCCGGCATTTCGTCGCGATTGAGATAGGTCTCGAACGCGACATATTTCGCACCCGACTGCACGCCTGCAAGCTCCAGCAGATCGGCCAGTTCAAACCCGTTCCACGGCACCACCATAGACCAGGCCTCGACACAGCGGAACCGGTACAGCCGCTCTTCGATGGTCATCTCTTCCATGATCCGGTCAAAGGCATAGTCGCCGGGACGGTCCACCAGCCCATCGATGCGCACCGACCAAGGCTCGATCGTCATCGCCCCGGCATTGTTCAACGGATCACTCTTGCCGGTGCCGAACTCGTAAAAATTGTTGTACGATGTGATATCTTCCCAGGTGTTCGGCTCCGGCGTCTCGGCCCGCGCGCCAGTGGCCGCCCCGGCCAGACCCATGCCCGCCAGACCGCCCATGATCTGACGGCGGTTCATCCAAAGCGCCTGATCCGTCACATCCCGGTCGCGCAGATCGTTCTTCCAGCGAAAGGCCATTCGGTCATTCCCTTGTTGTCTGTTCCACCCTCCTAGTAATCATGGTCCGGCACGCAGGCAAAACAACCCGTCTCACAAATCGGTGGCGCGGCTGAAACACACCCTCAGGCCGGGGGCGCGTTGAAACTGGGGCGGATCTTGTTCAGCGGGGTCGAGGTTCCGTCCTCCTGCACCAGCCGCACATGCCGCCGCCGCATCAGGCGCGGTTCGGCCACGCCGACGGAATGGGCGATCATCTCGACCTCCTTGATGATCGAGGTGGCATAGTTGGCGACCTTTTCGAACTTGTCCTCGACCACCAGACCGCGCTGCAGATACGGATCATGGGTCGTGATGCCCGTCGGGCAGGTGTTGCGATTGCATTTCAGCGCCTGGATGCAGCCCAGCGAAAACATGAACCCGCGCGCGGAGGTGACGAAATCCGCGCCGGCGCAGATCGCCATGGCCACGTCGCCCGGATTGACCAGCTTGCCGCTTGCGATGATGCGGATGCGGTCCTTCAGCCCGTGCTGGTCGCGCAGGTCGACCATGCGCAACAGCGCCTCGCGCAGCGGCATGCCCACCAGATCCATCAAGGGCATGGGCGCGGCCCCGGTGCCGCCCTCGCCGCCGTCGATGGCGATGAAATCTGGCGCGCTGTCATCGCCCCGCGCCTTGATCAACGCGAACAGGTCCTCCCACGCATCCGAACTGCCGATCACCGTCTTGAAACCGCATGGCTTGCCCGTGACCTCGCGGATGTGGCCGACGACATCCAGCAACTCGTCAAAATTGCCGATATCCAGATGCCGGTTGGGCGACACGCTGTCCCGCCCCAGCGGAATGCCGCGGATCTCTGCGATCTCGGCGTTCACCTTTTCCCCGGGCAGGATGCCGCCCTTGCCGGGCTTGGCCCCCTGCGCCAGCTTCAACTCGAACATGCGGATCTGCGGATGCTCGGACAGCTTGCGCAGACGGTCGTCATCCAGATTGCCATGGGCATCACGCACGCCGTATTTGGCGGTGCCGATCTGATAGACGATGTCGCAGGCCCCGGTCAGGTGATACGGGCTCAGCCCGCCCTCGCCTGTGTTCAGCCAGACACCCGCCTTGGCGGCGCCCCGGCTCAATGCCTCGACCGCGGGACGCGAAATGGCACCATAACTCATGCCGGAGATATTGAAGATCGACTTGGCATTGTATGGGATCGCCGCCGTCGGCCCGATCTGCATCGGTTGCGTCGCAGAAAACTGATCGTCCAGCGGCGGGAACACCGCGTTCACGAAAATCGGCGTGCCCGGCACGTTCAGGTTCCGGGTCGAGCCAAAGGCGATCGTGTTGCCCTTGCCCTTGGTCGCGTTCTCCACCCAGCCCCGCTGCGCGCGGTTGAACGGCAATTCCTCGCGGTCCATGGCAAAGAAATACTGCCGGAAAAACTCACCAAGGCCGGTGAACAGATGACGGAAGCGTCCGATCACCGGATAGTTTCGGCGGATCGCATCACCGGTCTGCAATCTGTCGGTGACAAACAGGACCAGCAGAACCAGAACCCCGGCCCCCAGCGCCAGTATGAACAACAGCGCCAGCATCAGCAGCGCATCCTGGACGAAACTCATTTCAACCTCTTTTGACTTGGGTCAAGGCACCAGCCATGGAACCTGTTATACGGGCACGTTAACCCTTGCGTGACGCGGCAGGAACCGCCCCTTATCTCTGGAGGAGAAAAATGAGACAAATATTGATAGCAGCCGCCCTCTGCGCGACCGCAGCCACCGCGCTTGCCGATCAGCCGGTGGTCTACACCACCGAGGATGGCTTTGACGACGTCACCTTCGGGCTGGAAAACGCCATACTCGGCGAAGGTCTGGTGATCGATGCCGTGTCCCACACCGGCGACATGCTGGAACGGACCAAAGGCGACGTGGGCAGCGACGAGACACTCTATACCAATGCCGAAATCTACTCCTTCTGTTCGGCCACCCTGTCACGCAAGGTGATGGAGGCCGATCCGATGAACCTGCAGTACTGCCCCTACAACATCTTCGTGGCCCAGCGCCCGGGCGAGCCGGTGATGATCGGCTACCGGACCTTTCCCGAGGGCGAGATGCAAGAGATCCAGCAGCTTCTGGACACCATCACGCGGGCCGCAATCGGCTTGGATTAATCACGGCGCACTCGCGTGCAATCACAAAAATAACATTGGAAAACACCGAAGGGCGCGGCTTATGTCTGCGCCCTTTTCAGTCAAGCGGCATCGGCGGAAACCCCCGGTGAACCAATCGCGCATCTCCTACGTTAACGCCTTGATGCCAACGGGCATTACCACGCAACAATCAATGGGAGATTGATAATGCTACGTAGAACATACCTTGCCATGACCGCCGCCACGCTGATCGCTGCTCCGGCTCTGGCAGACACGCACTCCAAGGATATCGTGGACACCGCGATCGAAGCGGGCAACTTCACCACTCTGGTCGCCGCCGTAGAGGCCGCCGGTCTGGTTGAAACCCTCAAGGGCGAAGGTCCCTTCACCGTGTTCGCGCCGACCGACGAAGCATTCGCGGCCCTGCCCGAAGGCACGGTCGAGGATCTGCTCAAGCCCGAGAACATAGACCAGCTGACGGCGATCCTGACCTATCACGTCGTGCCGGGCAAAGTGATGTCGACCGAACTTGGCGACGACACGGTCGTCAAGACGGTACAGGGTGACGAGATCACCGTCACGTCGCGGGGCACCGTGACCGTGGACGAGGCAACGGTGACCACCGCCGATATCGAAACCTCGAACGGCGTCATTCACGTCATCGACGGCGTGATCATGCCGGGCATGTAATCCCGGACGATCGCATCAGGGGCGCGCGGGACACCGCGCGCCCTTTTTTCGTGCCGAAGCACCACGGGCCCGGCGCCGTGACGGCGCCGCAGCGGCTTGGCAAATGACTAAAATTCGTCACATTCTCGCCCGTGCCGTGTATGGTGCCAGCGCAATTGGCGTGAACCTCCGAATTGATTCGGTGCGAATACAAAGATAATACGCAACGCCAGCACGGATTGTCCCCGGACCGGATTGCAATTTCCCGACTTTAGCGCGCATGTCCCGGTTTTTTCTCAATTCAGTCACTTTTTTTTCACTATTCAAAAATGCGATGTTATTGATTTGGTTAACAAGATTCCCGGCGAACGGGTCAGGCCCACCTATTTGAGCAATGCTGAATATTTGACCCAATTTTTGGAGGGACCCCAATGCCGAATATACTGAATGGAACCGCGCTGGACGCAGGGCAATCGCTTTTGGCATTAAGCCATTGCTATGTTTGTGAGAATCGAGCGCAGGAAGGTGTCATCCCAGCCTGCGCGC
>NZ_JBHUDD010000113.1:0-4634 GCF_042677865.1 Lacimonas salitolerans
CCGATACAGTCATGACCCAACCCTCCCATTCCCTCGAATAGAGTTGAATCAGAGATCTCCAATATCCCCAACTGTAGTACTAGGAACGCCAGAAACCAATCAGTGCGCGAGCTGCGGTGAAAACGGTCGGCTTCGGGAAAGTAGAGTGGCCAGCGCCGGAATGCCACCGTCCAGTCCTTCTTGCCCGGATAGATGCGACCGTGCCTCAACAGAAACCCCTGAAGATGCTGTCGCGCCTTGCCGAGCACTCGCATCGCGGTCGCCCGCGCACGAACCAGGTCTCGCATCGCCTCATGCGCCGCATCCGGCACCCAGACTGCCGTCAATTCTCCGGCCCGGTGCAACTTCGCCAGCATCACTGCATCGCGGCGGTCCGTCTTAACCCGGTCCCCAGCCTTCACCGGAATGAGTGAGGGGGCCACCACGATACAATCATGCCCCAGTTCAACAAGCTGGCGATACAAGCCGTAGCCGCATGGGCCAGCTTCATAGCAGAAATGCAATCGACCTCCGCCTGCGGCCAGTTTTTCTACCAGCTTTCGAACATGATCAGATCGATGTGGAACCGTGCCCCAGTGACGGACCTCACCTCCACGTTCCCCGCGCGCAACCGCAACCGATATCGTCGCCTTATGGACATCCAGCCCAACGAATGTGCTATCCTGCATGTGGTCTCTCTCCCATTCTTGAGGCTCGGCGCCGGCCAATCCGGAGCAACCCTCGAACGGAGGATGCCGCGGGAGAGACCACCGAACCAGTCGGCTCACTCCGCGATCATGGGGTCTAAGGAGAGCCGCACTACAGGATCGGAATGCTCCAGGATATATCCGCGATTACACATCGCCTCCGGCCATCCAGAACAAGATACCCCTCAGGCGAGGTCGACAGCTCTTCCTTCAGGGCGATAACAGCCGAAGGCGGCCGCGGCGGATCGCTTCGCAACAGCTTTAAAAGACTGGAAAACTGACGGTAGGACACATGCAGATGCGCCTGCATGACTGGCCGCGTATCGTCGATTTCAAGTTCGCCAATGCCGCCGACATGGGCAAATTCAAAAGTCTGGACGTTCAGCACGATATGGCCTCTGGCCAAATTCATCAGTGTCCCGTTCACCACAAGTTGCGGTTTCTTGTCATGACCCACCATGACCGCTTCGGCGGACTGCACCGACAATTGAACCGTGTTTATCTTTTCCAAGCCATCCTCCAAAGCGACGGGCTCTCAATCGACGCGCGCATCATCCGCGTGATCCTTGAGTAACGGCTGCATTTTCTTGAACGCTGCCGACTTGATCTGCGACACGCGCCCCGGTGTCACGTCGAGAACCGCAGCGATCTCATAGACGTTCAACTCCTCCACATAATAAAGTTGCAGCACGAGCATTTCCCGTTCCGGCAAGGTTTTCAGCGCCGCCAACAACGTGTCTTTCAGACGCTCACGATCCAGCCTTTGCTCTGCAGGGGCTTCCTCAGAGGCGAACCACATCGAATGCTCGTCGTATTCATCCTGAATCGAATTCTGGTAGCTGGCATTCAGTGTCTGTTCCCATTGCATGTAGTCATCCAGCGTCATCGACACCGCCTTGGCCAGTTCATGCTTTCCCGGGTTGCGCCCCAGATCCTGCATCAGTTTCGTCTTGGCCGAATTGATCGCCTGGTTGATCTTGATGGATTTACGGCACAATACTGAATTCTTGCGTAAATAATCATGCATCGCACCACGGACACGCAGGACAGCGTAGTTTTCGAATGAAACACCGTCTTGCCTCGAATACCGCTGTGCAGCTTCTATCAGGCCGATCAACCCGATTTGCAGCAGGTCGTCATATTCAACAATTGACCGCACCCGAAAGTGCACATGATGCGCCACCCTGCGGACCAAGCCTTCGTGCTCACGAACAATTCGCTCGATATTCTGCGTGTCTGATGGATAGCACTTCACCTGCTCACCTTTAACCCGCTACGTTCGTGGGGTTGGATCCAGCAGCAGGGCATTGTGCGGTGCACGCTGGATTTGACTGAGGATCGCATCGAAATTTTTGATCTGTTCACTCTTTCCTCCCATTCGAACGATGGCAACGCATTTTCTTGAACACGCGTGAATTTCCGGACAATGTTCGACATGACCTGTATATGTCAGGTTTACGGGCAAAAATGCCTTGACTGTGCTGCTGAAATTCTCGAACACTGCGATCGCTTGAGCTTCGGTTTTGACCATGTTCAAAAGCACCGAATATTGGGTGATGCCACGTTCCATGTAGCAATTCTTGATCAGCGCATAGGCATCCACAAAGCTTGTCGCCTGCGCCAAAAGAACAATCACAACGCGATCCGAATTTGCAAGAGTGTTGATCAGGTCCTGACTGGCTCCCGCAGGGGCATCGACCACGATATAATCAAAAGCACCCTTCGGACCCCGTAGTTGGGATAGCACGCCTTGAAGAGGATCCTTGACCTTGTCGACAGCAACACTCGCGCCCGTGCGACCGGCTAAAACGGACAGGCCACCATCCACAAGCGCGATCGCCTCGCGAAGCGTGCAGCGGGCCTGCAACACGTCGATCAGATCGAATTCTGGCTTAAGATCAAGCAGGATGTGCGAGTTCGCCATCAGCAGGTCAGAGTCCACCAATAACGTTCGACCGGACGTCTTTTGCAAACGCAACGCGAAATTGGCGGCCAGAGAGGATTTCCCCACGCCGCCTTTCCCGCTGGCAATCGTTATCACCGTAGGCATCTATCCATCCTTTCTGCTTTTCATTAGCACATTTCGCGCCAAAAACCGAAAGACCGAGAAATTTAAGATCTGGACGCCTCGATGCGACCAGAAATTGTGCACGCGTCAAACACCCCAACTGCGCTGCGGCCCGCTATCGACATGCACAAATGTCGAATACGTGCCCACACCACCCGGACAAACCTGCCTTGCGACGCGCGAAAGCGTCTTCATCGGCACGCCCGGCAAGGAAAAATCGATCGCGCGGGCCTGCATATGCAGCGAATTGCGCGCAGCTTTCTTGCCCATGCGGCGCAACAGATCGTTGGTTTTGCGACTGCGATATCCCGACGTGATCCGCACGTTCAGCGCACCGCCCTCGGGCGCGACGTCCTCGCAGACCCGCAAAAGCGCTTGCAGCACGGCACCGTCAATTTCCTGAATTTCGTTTTGCCGCCAATCCCGCAGGAAATGATCAAGCTTGCGTTTCTCGGAGGGACTGAACGGCACGCGCGCAGTCACGTTCAGTGTCATTTTTTCGCCAGTATTCGCATTGCTCAGCGCCAGACGCAGTGGCCGCGACATTCCAAGCAGTGGTGATTGCCGTGGCGCCAGTGACACGTCCGGCGCCAGATCCGGCTCCGGGTCGCTGAACATGTTCAAAAGGCCCTGCCCGCGCGCCTCCGGTGGGCTATAAGATGTTTTGCTGAACAGGCTGCCCCCCGTCGAGATATCAACCAGCGGCGCGCCATGCACCAATGACGGCGCACAAAGCGCGCCTATCATCATCGCGCGGCGCGTGACGTGGACCCTTCGTTTCATAATACAACATGCATAAGATGCAGCCCTATGGAGCGACCACTTAGCGTGTTAGCTTTTCGATCATGTCGGCATATGTCTGAAGAATGCGGGACGAGCCCGAAAACTGCTGCTGCGCGCGGATCATGCTTGTCATTTCGGTCGTCAGGTCGACGTTCGAGGATTCAAGCGACCCGGTCAGAACACGGCCAAAGCCTTGGGTGCCGGCGATGCCCAGAATGGCGGGCCCGGATGTCTGAGATTCCTGGAAACGCCCCATCCCGAGCTGACGCAGGGATGTTGAATTGGCGAACAAAGCCACGGCAACCTGTCCTACGACAACGGGCTCTTCCGAACCATAGGTCGCCATCATTCGGCCGTCCGAACCGACCTCGAGCGCAGACAGCTGAACATCGTTTTGGTTGATGAAAGGTACCGAAAGTTGCTGCAGATCCTCCCCGCCAACACCGTCATATCCAAACACGATGTCGTTGGTCGACGACCGCAGGACACCGTTTTCATCCAGTGAAAATTCACCATCCCGGGTGTAGCTTAGCGTGTTGGACGGCGTGCCATCAGGATTGGGCGTGGTTGTGACGAACATGCCGTTCCCGGCCAGGGCCATGTTCAAGACGCCGTCGCGTTCCATAAATCCGCCCTGCTTGGTGCTTTGGCGGGTCTGTTCCACCAGGCTGCCGACGCCAGTTGACGTGCGCGACACCGTTTCGGGCGATGCGCCGCTGTAGAGATCCGCAAAACTTGCAGTGCTCTTTCGAAATGCTGTGGTCCCGGAGTTTGCCACGTTATTCGACACGACGGATATTTCGAACATCGACGTGGACATGCCGGATAGGATGGTTCCGAACATTTGCGGTCTCCTTCAGAACATTTGAATACGTCTGTGCAGGTACCGTGCCAAAAATATGTGCAACCGATCGTTTCGCGGAAAACCTGAACCACAGCGACGCGCGAAACACTGTGCAGCATCCAAGCTATGCACGCGTTCCGCTGATGTCCCGGGTTAAAGCCAGCACGCCTTAGTCACCTGAATCTGAAGTTCCTGCCAGTGTTTTCTGGCAGAACCTTTTGACGGAGGCGAGGATTTCGTCGGCGGACTTGAC
>NZ_JBHUDD010000114.1:0-4699 GCF_042677865.1 Lacimonas salitolerans
CAAGACAGACAGCAGTTTCTCAGCCTTCATAGCCCTCGCAGCGACCGTTATTCGCCTCAGATGAACGTCAACAGGCCCTAATCAAAACGATGAATTGTGGAAATGCGCAACATAGCTGTTGAAATGTTCCGGTTTTGATCTCATAAAGGGCTTGGGAACAAATTGTGAACAACAGGCAAGTGTTGCCGCCCCGGACAGGGTGTGGAATAACGGATCGGAGCATTCCAAAATGGCAGATCTACTCAGCATGGACAGCAAGAAAAACGCCGACAAGCAAAAGGCGCTCGACAGTGCGCTGGCCCAGATCGAACGGCAGTTCGGCAAGGGCTCGATCATGAAGATGGGCGGCGAGCATCAGGTCAGGGACATCGAAGCGACATCGACCGGGTCGCTGGGTCTGGATATCGCGCTGGGGATCGGCGGCCTGCCCAAGGGGCGGATCATCGAGGTATATGGGCCCGAATCCTCGGGCAAGACGACGCTGACGCTGCATTGCATCGCGGAAGAGCAGAAAAAAGGCGGTGTCTGCGCCTTTGTCGACGCCGAGCATGCGTTCGACCCGCAATACGCCAAGAAGCTGGGCGTGGATCTGGACGAATTGCTGATCAGCCAGCCCGATACCGGCGAACAGGCGCTCGAGATCGTCGATACGCTGGTGCGCTCGGGTGCGATCAGCATGGTCGTGATCGATTCGGTTGCCGCGCTGACGCCGAAATCCGAGCTTGAGGGCGACATGGGCGACAGCAATGTCGGCGTGCAGGCCCGCCTGATGAGCCAGGCGATGCGCAAGCTGACCGGTTCGATCAGCCGCAGCAACTGCATGGTGATCTTCATCAACCAGATCAGGATGAAGATCGGCGTGATGTTCGGCAGCCCCGAAACCACCACGGGCGGCAATGCGTTGAAATTCTACAGCTCGGTGCGGCTGGATATCCGGCGGATCGGATCAATCAAGGACCGCGACGAGGTCGTCGGCAATGCGACCCGCGTCAAGGTGGTCAAGAACAAGGTCGCCCCGCCGTTCAAGCAGGTGGAATTCGACATCATGTATGGCGAAGGCATCTCGAAGATGGGCGAGCTTTTGGATCTGGGCGTCAAGGCCGGCGTGGTCGAGAAATCCGGCGCCTGGTTCAGCTATGGTGACGAGCGGCTTGGTCAGGGGCGTGAAAATTCCAAGACGTTCCTGCGGGAAAACAAGGCCATGGCGCTGGAGATCGAGGACAAGATCCGCGCCGCCCATGGGCTGGAATTCGACATGACCGATGTGGACAAGGTCGACGAGGATGAGGTGTTCGAGGGCTGACGCCCTTGGACAGGTTCAGAAAACGCTGACGGGAACGGCCGAAATCCCCCGGTCGCCGACGGGCGGCCGAGAATACTCCGGAAACGGGGCTCCGCACGCGGGGCCCCGTTTTCGTTCCGGCTTATGGACACTGCCGCGACGGGGCGATACATCTGCGCGAAACCTGATCACGAGGCCCCAAATGCCCACGCTGAATGACATTCGTTCCAGTTTTCTGAATTATTTCAACAAGCAGGGGCATGAAATCGTGCCGTCCAGCCCGCTGGTGCCGCGCAACGATCCGACACTGATGTTTGCCAATTCCGGCATGGTGCAGTTCAAGAACCTGTTCACAGGGCTGGAGCATCGCGACTATCAGCGCGCAACATCGGCGCAGAAATGCGTGCGCGCGGGCGGCAAGCACAACGATCTGGACAATGTGGGCTATACCGCGCGGCATCATACCTTCTTTGAAATGCTGGGGAATTTCAGCTTTGGCGACTATTTCAAAGAAGACGCCATCCCCTTTGCATGGGAACTAATCACCAAGGAACTGGGCATCCCGGCGGACCGGCTGCTGGTCACGGTCTATCACACCGATGACGAGGCGGCGGATCTGTGGAAAAAGGTGGCCGGGCTGCCGGATGAGCGGATCATCCGCATCGCCACCGATGACAATTTCTGGATGATGGGGCCGACCGGGCCGTGTGGTCCGTGCTCGGAAATATTTTTCGACCATGGCGATCGGTATTGGGGTGGCCCGCCGGGGTCGCCCGAGGAGGACGGCGACCGGTTCGTGGAGATCTGGAACCTGGTTTTCATGCAGTACGAGCAGTTCGAGGATGGCACCCGCCGCGATCTCCCCAACCAGTCGATCGACACCGGCATGGGGATCGAGCGGGTGGCCGCGCTGTTGCAGGGCACCAATGACAATTACGCCACCGATCTGATCCGCAGCCTCATCGAGGCCAGTGCGGATGCCAGCAGCACCGATCCTGACGGGCCGGGCAAGATCCATCACCGGGTGATCGCGGATCACCTGCGCTCGACCTCGTTCCTGATTGCGGACGGGGTGATGCCGTCCAATGACGGGCGCGGCTATGTGCTGCGGCGGATCATGCGGCGGGCGATGCGGCACGCGCATCAACTGGGGGCGCGCGATCCGCTGATGTATCGGCTGGTGCCCGCGCTGGTGCATCAGATGGGCGCGGCCTATCCTGAACTGGGCCGGGCGCAGGCCCTGATCGAAGAGACGCTGAAGCTGGAGGAGTCGCGGTTCAAGCAGACGCTGGACCGGGGGCTCAAGCTGCTGGATGACGAGCTGGCCGACCTGCCCGAGGGCGCGGCGCTGCCGGGGGCTGCGGCGTTCAAGCTGTATGACACCTATGGGTTTCCGCTGGATTTGACGCAGGATGCGCTGCGTGAAAAGGGGCGCGGCGTGGATACCGACGGGTTCGATGCGGCGATGGCCGAGCAGAAGGCCAAGGCGCGTGCCGCCTGGGCCGGGTCGGGCGAGGCGGCGGACGCGGCGATCTGGTATGATCTGTCCGAGGCGCATGGCGCGACCGATTTTCTGGGCTATGACACCGAGGTGGCCGAGGGCCAGATCGCGGCGCTGGTGCAGGACGGGGCCGAGGTGGCCAGTGCCGCGACGGGTCAGGCGGTGCAGATCGTGATGAACCAGACACCGTTCTATGCCGAATCCGGCGGGCAGGTGGGTGACACCGGCCTGATCCGCACCGATGGCGGACTGGCGCGCGTGACAGATACGAAAAAGGTCGCGGGCGTGTTCATCCATATCGCCACGGTCGAAGATGGCGAGATCGCGCGCGGGTCGGCGGCGGTGCTGGAAGTGGATCATGCCCGGCGCACGGCCATTCGCGCCAATCACTCGGCCACACACCTTTTGCACGAGGCATTGCGCCGCGCGCTGGGGGATCACGTGGCGCAGCGCGGCAGCCTGAACGCCGAGGACCGTCTGCGGTTCGATTTCAGCCATGCCAAGGCGCTGAGCGAGGCGGAACTGGTGCAGGTCGAGGATGAGGTGAACGCCTTTATCCGCCAGAACAGCCCCGTCAGCACGCGGATCATGACACCGGATGACGCGCGCGCCATCGGGGCGCAGGCGCTGTTTGGCGAGAAATACGGCGACGAGGTGCGCGTCGTGTCGATGGGCACGCAGGACGGCAGCGGCAAGGGGGCCGACGGGCAGACCTATAGCCTGGAACTGTGCGGTGGCACCCATGTGCGCCAGACCGGCGATATCGGCATGTTCGTGCTGCTGGGCGACAGCGCCAGCAGCGCGGGTGTGCGGCGGATCGAGGCCCTGACCGGGGCGCCGGCGCTGGCGCATCTGCACGCGCAATCGGCGCAGCTGACGGCGGTGGCAAGCGAGCTGCGCACCTCGCCGGGCGAGGTGGCCGAGCGGGTGCGTGCAGTGCTGGACGAGCGCAAGCGGTTGGAGAACGAGGTGGCGCAACTGCGCCGTGAACTGGCCATGGCCGGTGGCGCGGGGCAGGGCGGCGGTGCCGAGGCCGAGGATGTCGGCGGCGTGAAATTCCTGGCGCAGAGCCTGAGCGGTGTGTCGGGCAAGGATCTGCCGTCGCTGATCGACGAGCACAAGACGCGCA
Organism: Lacimonas salitolerans; assembly: GCF_042677865.1. Lineage (NCBI taxonomy): Bacteria > Pseudomonadati > Pseudomonadota > Alphaproteobacteria > Rhodobacterales > Paracoccaceae > Lacimonas > Lacimonas salitolerans. The sequence goes on from NZ_JBHUDD010000114.1 coordinate 3,913, forward strand.
TCGGATCCGGGGCCGTGCTGCTGATCGCCGATGCCGGTGGCAAGGCGGCGGTGGCGGCGGGCGTGACGGATGACCTGACCGGGCGGCTGTCTGCGGTCGATCTGGTCAAGGCTGCAGTCGCGGCGCTGGGGGGCAAGGGCGGCGGTGGCCGGCCCGACATGGCGCAGGGCGGCGGCAAGGACACGGCCAATGCGGCCCAGGCAATCGAGGCCGCCAAGGCCGTCATCGGAGGATAAGACATGCCCGCACTCTGGATCGCCCATGTGACCGTGACCGACGCGGACGCCTATGCAAAATACGCCGAACTTGCGGGGCCTGCCATCGCCAAGCATGGCGGGACCTTCATCGCGCGGGGTGGCCGGTTCGTGCAACTGGAAGGCACCGAGCGCCCGCGCAACGTCGTTGCGCGGTTCGACAGCGTGGATGCGGCGGTGGCCTGCTACAACAGCCCCGAGTATCAGGCGGCGCTGGACCATGCGCGCGGCGCGTCCGAGCGCGAATTGATGGTCGTCGAAACGTCAGAGTGACTGGCCTGCGCGGCGGGGTGTCCTAGGTTCCGTTCCAAGACAGGAGGGACCGATGCTGCGACTTTTGACCGTGCTGTTTTGCCTGACTCTGCCCGGACTTGCGGCGGCAAATGACTGGGCCGCTTTGGAGCGGCCCGGCGCGATTGCCCTGATGCGGCACGCGCTGGCCCCTGGCACGGCAGGGCAATCGCTTTTGGCATTAAGCCATTGCTATGTTTGTGAGAATCGAGCGCAGGAAGGTGTCATCCCAGCCTGCGCGC
>NZ_JBHUDD010000115.1:0-4754 GCF_042677865.1 Lacimonas salitolerans
CGTTCTCATCCTGATTGACGCTGGATTCTCAGCCTGTTTGTCGCGCGGCAATCCCACCGCCAGCACCGGAAACGTCAACCGAAGGATCAGCGTATCGACCACCACCAGCGCCAGATTGTTCGACCAGCGCAGGACACGCGGGATATGCTGCCGCCGCCGGGGCGCGGCCAGCTCCCATGCCATCATGGCAATCAGCACGGACAGGAAAATCGCCAGCCGGATCATCGGTTCGTTCGTCATCAAGGTCTGTGTCATCAGGGCTGTCCAGGCTTGCGTTTCATCACGCTCTTGGCTAACGATCAATTGATTTATTGAATGTGTGAGGATCTGCGCCGTGTCAATCCCCGCCAAAGCCGCCCTGCTGGAAGAATACGCGCTGGTCGCCCGCGCCCTGTCGTCCCCTGCGCGGCTGATGCTGCTGGAACATCTGGCCCAGGCCGAACGCGGGGTGGATGCGCTGGCACACAAGACCGGGCTTTCGCTGGCCAACGTGTCGCAGCACCTTCAACAGCTGCGGCGCGCCGGGCTGGTGACCAGCCGCCGCGATGGCAAGTCGGTGATCTATCGCCTGAGCGATCCCGAGATTCTGGCTGTCATGGACATGCTGCACCGGCTGGCGGGCCGTAATCTGGCCCAGGTTGACCGCATCCTGCGCGGTCTGTCCGGCGGGGCCGAACCGCCCGAACCGATCAGCCGCGCCGATCTGGCCGCACGGCTGGCCGAAGGCTCTGTGACGGTTCTGGATGTCCGCCCCGATGATGAATACGCCGCAGGGCACATCCCGGGCGCAAGGCAGGTGACGCTGGATGCGCTTGATGCGCTGGCCGCTCAGATGGACCCCGGCAAGCAGATCGTGGCCTATTGTCGTGGCCCCTACTGTGTCTACGCCCATCAGGCGGTGGCGGCCCTGCGCGCGCGCGGGTTCGACGCGACGCGGATGCAGGGCGGCCTGCCCGAATGGCGGGCCGAGGGGCGGGCGGTTGAAACCGCGCACCCCTGAAACATGGCCTGACGCGCCTCAGCGCATGATCAGAACCGGCACCTTGCACGACCGGATCATCTCGGTCGTGGTGCTGCCGATGATCAGGCTGCGCACGCGGGAATGGCCATAGGCCCCCATCACCAGCAGTTCATGCGTCGGCTCGGCGGTGATCTCGGCCAGCACCTTTTCGGGCTCGCCCGACCGCACGATGACTTCGGCATCAAGACTGCCGGCCTTCAGCGTCTCCACCGCCATATCCAGCGACTTGCGGATCTCGGACGTATCACGCCCGGCAAACACCAGCGTCACTTTCAGCCCCTGAAACAGCGGGCTGCGCGCGATGTAATCCACCGCCTTCAGCGCCGATGGACCGCCGTCGAACGCGACCAGCACCTTTTCGGCCTGCTTGAAGGCGCGGTTGCAGATGAACACCGGCTTGGTGCTGGAGCGCACGATGCGTTCCAGGTTGGACCCCAGATGCTGCATCGCCACTCCCGCAGCCTCGCCGCGCTTGCCGACGACGATCATGTCGCCCTGCGACTCCATCGCGGTGACCGTTTCCACCAGATCGCCCTGCCGCAGCCGGGTTTCCACCTCGATCGCGCCATCGCCTGCGACGATATCCTTGGCATCCGCCAGGATCGCGCGGCCATGTTCATGCGACAGCTTGGCGCGAGCGGCATCCAGTTCCGTCAACTGCTCCAGCAGCTTGGTGCGGGCACCCAGACGGATGGCCCCGCTCAGGTCACGGCTTTCCACCCCCGACCGGCGGCCCATGACGTGATAGATCTGCACCTTCCAGTCGTTCTTGCCCGCAATCCATGCCGCGTGATGGCACACGCTTTCGGAATAGGCTGATCCGTCGACAAGCGCGATCAATGTATTGGTTGTCATTGCTGTTGTCCCCCTCAGTGGCCCATCAACTGATCCATCGCGCCCGGCTTGTCGTGGATGGCCAGCTTGTCGACGATGGTTTCAGACGCTTCGTTCAGGCCGATGATCTCGACCTCGGCCCCCTCGCGGCGGAACTTGAGCACGGCCATGTCCAGCGCCGCAACCGAAGAAATGTCCCAGATATGCGCGCGGCTCAGGTCGATTGTCACCTTCTCCGGCGCTTCCTTGAAGTCGAACGCCTTCATGAAATCATCGGACGAGGCAAAGAACAGCTGCCCCTCGATGATATAGGTGCGGTGGCTGCCCGACGGCGTGATCTCGGACCGCACGCGGAACAGCTGCGCGATCTTCCAGGCAAAGAAGATGCCCGACAGCAGCACGCCCACCATCACCCCGATGGCCAGGTTGTGGGTGTAGACCACAAAGACCACCGTCGCCACCATCACGATGGACGACGAGGCCGGATGCTCGCGCAGATTCTTGATCGACGACCACGAGAACGTGCCGATCGACACCATGATCATGATCGCCACCAGCGCGGCCATCGGGATCATCGCCACGACATCCCCGATCAGCATGATCATCGCCAGCAGGTAAACCCCCGCCGCAAAACACGACAGCCGCCCGCGCCCGCCGGATTTCACGTTGATGATCGACTGGCCGATCATCGCACAGCCCGCCATGCCGCCGATGAACCCGGTCGCGGTGTTGGCGATGCCTTGCCCGATGCACTCCTGGTTGCGGTTCGACGTGGTGTCGGTCAGGTCATCGACGATCTGCTGCGTCATCAGGCTTTCCAGCAGGCCCACCACGGCCACGGCAACCGAGTAGGGAAAGATGATCTGCAAGGTTTCGAAATTCAGCGGAATATCGGGGATCAGGAACATCGGCAGCGTGTCGGGCAGTTCGCCCATATCGCCCACCGTGCGCACATCCCATCCCATGACAACGACCAGCACGGTCAGCACGATGATCGTGACCAGGGGCGACGGGATCGATTTGGTCAGCATCGGGAAAAGATAGATGATCGCTAGACCAGCCGCCACCAGAACAAAGGTCAGCGGCGGCACCGCGGATGGGTCCAGCTCGGGCAGTTGCGCCATGAAGATCAGGATCGCCAGCGCGTTCACGAACCCGGTCATCACCGATTTCGACACGAAGCGCATGACGTATCCCAGCCTCAGGAACCCCGCCGCGATCTGCAACAGGCCGGCCAGCACCGTCGCGGCCAGCAGGTATTCCAGCCCGTGATCGCGCACCAGCGTCACCATCAGCACCGCGGTGGCGGCGGTGGCGGCGCTGATCATGCCGGGCCGCCCGCCCGTGATCGCGATGATCACCGCGATCGAAAAGCTGGCATAAAGCCCCACCTTGGGGTCCACGCCCGCGATGATGGAAAAGGCGATCGCCTCGGGGATCAGGGCAAGGGCGACCACCAGCCCGGCGATCAGGTCGCCCCGCAGGTTGTCGGTCCATTCGTGTCTGTATCGGGTAAATGAGATCATGGGTATATGTGTCCATTGGCCACCAGAGGCGTCCGGTGGTCTTTTCAACGGTCGTGTCGTATCGGGTTACCCGGCGGATCGGCGGCCGGAAGAGCCAGCCGGGAATTTCACCCGACTCCATGTTCGCTGCGGGCCTCTTACAAAGCAGCCAGCCAAAAGCCAATCGCCAAAACCTGGTCAAAGTCCATTGTCTGCGATGTTACCTGCGTTTTGCACGGTTTCGCGGCAGAAGCGCCCTGATCAGGCGGCCGCAGCGCGTAAGTGTATACAATACCATACCATTTTTGGCGGGCCCGGCGGTCCGCACCGGTGACACAAACACAAGCGCCCCCGCCGCGAACGGCAGGGGCGCAAGGCCTGTCAGGCAATGTCAGGCAAGGATTGCCCGATCAGTCGGTGGTCGTCCCGGTCTGGGTGTCGGACTCCATTTCGGTCTCGGTTTCCATTTCGGTCCCTGCACCTGTGCCGGTATCAGCCCCGGTGCCCATTCCGGTCCCCGAGCCTGTGCCTGCACCCGTGCCGCCGGTGCCGGTGTCCATGCCGGTCCCGGTGCCGGTGCCGGTGACCATGCCGCTGTCACCCACCGGCGCCGGTTCGTTCTCGCGCTCGCGGAATGCGTATTCCGGCGCGTCCTCGGCCTCTTGCTGGGTCAGGTTGACATTGACCTCGTTCGCATCCCAGTCGATCTCCAGTTCGCTCCATTCGATGGCGATCGACTTGGCGCCGATACCCAGGAACCCGCCGACCGAAACGATGGCCGCAGTCACCGTGCCATCTTCCTGGCTCAGGATGATGTCCTCGATGCTGCCGATGGAGTCACCCTCGGGCGATGTCACATCCGCCCCGATCACCCATTCGCCGCGCAGCTCGTCGTCGCCCTGATTTGTCACCAGGGCTTCCTGCGAGGTTGCAGTCGCCGCCACCATGAAAAGCGGAATGGCCACTGCCGAACCCAGAATTGATTTGCGTACCATGATCTGTCTCCTTTTCAGTTCGTAAGCTTACTTGCGCCTGCACACCGTCGGTTTGGGTGCCTGCTCGTACCATTCCAACGCACGAGGTTTTGGGCACCGGCAGGAACTCGCCCGCCCCCGAAAACCGACGGAATGGCATCGGCGGGCATCTGCCGGCCAGAACCGCGCTGCCGACTTCCGGTAAACCCCTGTAGATCAAGCGGTTTTCATGCACGACTCGGGTGGCGCGGCTATGGCGCCTGTGGGTCAAGTCCCATTGGCAAGAATCTGCGAAAGCCGGTTGTTCAGTGCAAAAGCGCCCGGGCTAAAGGAATTGGGGTCCCTTCGCGATTTGTGTGGGTTAAGGCGCACTGGCCTGTTCAGGGTCGCACCAGATGTTGTTGTCACGACGTGAGGCGC
>NZ_JBHUDD010000116.1:0-4883 GCF_042677865.1 Lacimonas salitolerans
CTCACGTCGTGACAACAACATCTGGTGCGACCCTGAACAGGCCAGTGCGCCTTAACCCACACAAATCGCGAAGGGACCCGATTTATTTGCAGAATTGGCTGCAGAAATTAATGATAATTTTCAAGATGACAGTTCAGAAATTAATAGCCGTGAACCACATCATGCTACTCCGGTCAATATATCAAAATGGGGAAACACCCTGCGCGGCCATGTCAGATGCGAACCGACACACGTCTTCGTGCTCAAACCCCTAAATCTGTCCGGTGGGCGCTGACGTCACACGCGCCACGGACTACCGCACGAAGATGATGCTTGGAGGGACAGGATCCTTAACGTCCCGATCACCAAGCCCAATCAGAGTCTCGGGATCGACGGCCAGAACATTGCACCTGCTCTGAATCATGCAACCTTGAGGGTAGACATGGGGACGCCCATTAATATTGATTAGCAGCCCCTTGTGACCGGGCACTACGTAAGGCTGCGAGTTCGGGATGCGGGCCAGCGGGAGGGGCCGGGGGGAATCTGCAAAGCGCCACTGCTGGTTCTCGCCTCCATGCGACCGCCACAGCACGATCGGCTGGGTCTGCCCACTCCACCTGGACCAGACCTGTCCCCCCCATCCCCCCGAGAGATCCATGACGAAACCACTATTGTGGCCGATGGCATCCATGGACCACCACCCGAAGTTCTGCCGGGCATTCCCTGCCGCCGACATATCGCACTGCCTGAGGCGGATCTCGGCCCCCTGCTGGCGTCCTTCGCTCGAAGCGCAAAGCCCGGTGCCCCTAACACGCAGGCGTGTATTGGGGGAGTTCACAAATTCGAACTGCTGGTTCGTGCCACCGTGGCAAGGGTATCCTAGCAGGCGCGCTCCTTCGCGCACCCCACCTTCAGCGTCGATGCAAACTCCACCGAGCCGGCTCACTATCGACTGCGCCTGAGCCGGCGGTGCAGCAGCGACGCTCAAGCCTGAGACAAGCAGTCCAAGAGCAATCAACTTGAAACGTTTCATGACGTGATCTCCTCGTTGTCCACCAAAGCGCCAATTGTGCGCCATTTCTTTGCCCAAGCAGTTTTGACAGCACCCATCCCGGACTTCATCAGGGCCAGCGTAAGGTATGCCGCGTCAAGAGGCCGGGCCACATGACCGCACGGATCAAGATATTCATCAGTTCAACCGAGACATCAAAAGTCTCTCCCAGAAAAGCTGCTCTGGGCGACCCTCTGCATCACGCTCACCGTAACCGAAGACCGTATAGGTGACTTCCGTGCCATTCTCTCTGAGAGTCAGCGAAAACTCGTCGAACTCGTAGGTACCTGTCGCCCCTCCCATCGCACCTCCCGACACTGACGAAGACCGACCTTCACTCGACACGGCAACGACTGCCTGGCGCGAAAACGAGCCATCGCTCCGAAACACAAGCGTGTTAGACGAAGACAGCGCTCCACCCCCGATCGAAGCACCTCCCTCGTAGGCGCCGTCGAGACGCCATCCCTTGGGGAATCCGCTCCACTTCGAGGCGAACTGCGTGCCGATCGTCAGGGCATTGGGATCGGCCTTGTAGGGCGATCGCCATGGTTCTCGTCCGTCAGCCCAGGCGAGTACGAGCTCCCCGTCTTCGATCCAATAGGTGCCCTCGGCTTCGCCAGGTGTCTGCTGCGTCGCGAGCGCCTGAAGCGAGATGCCGCCGCGCGGGCTGCGAGAAAAGCGTCCGTTGCGAGTGAAAAACCACGCCTCCATGTCGACCGAGCCCGACATCCAGGTTCTTACGGTCAAGAACACACCTTCGACCGGCGTGTTTACGCCCATCGGAACCGCAGGCCAGCCTCCGGCTGGCGCCTGCGGGGCTGGCGCCATTGCTTTCGCCCGCCCGCCCTGCACTGCGGGCTGCCCACCACCCTGCGCCGCTGAGGTTGTCGCCTCAGACCCGCGAGCACGTATGCGGTCTCGACCCACGACCTCGTCCCAGCTCTCGCTGTATCGGTCGTACCCGATCAGCCATTGTCCGGGCCCATTGACGGCCTTGATGCGCGCCGGATACCAGAAGCCATTCGACACCACTTCGACCGCGTCGCCGACCCTGAACTCCCCGTCTGCTCGCTGGGCCAGTGCTGCTGCATGCGGTGTGGTTGTCGCGGTTTCATCGGGTACAGGGGCGCCATCGACGAACTGCCCGGCAAACGCCTCTCGGCCATCGGCAGCAAGCAGGCGCCCGAAGCCCGAGATCACGCCCTCTTCGAAACTCCCGACATACATCTGTCCGTCGTCCCACAGCAACACACCCTGACCGTGCATGCGTCCCTGTCGGAACTGCCCCGAATAACGTGAACGGCCGATGAAGAGCACTCCATAACCGTGAAATGTGCCGTTACCAAACTCGCCCGAGTAGACCGTGTCACCTTCAGGGGCATTCCACACACCAATACATCGGTCCCATTCTCCAGACGGATACTGCAGTGGGCAGGCAGACAGTTCTCTCTCGCTCTGCACCTGGGCCGTACCAGTAGATGCGAGCGACAGTGCAACCATGAGCATCAACGGAGAGTAATGGTGAGCTCCGGTGAGCTCCGAAGCGACTTTTAGGCATGACATTCTCCGGCAGGTGGGATTTGAACCGACATTCCCCAAGTGGCATGCTGTTTGACGTAAAGATCGCATTAAACTGGCCTCTGGACAAGCATTTTCCGTCCGGAGCGGCGCCTGCGGTCGGGTGGGCTGCCGGAAAAGGGCGGATCGGACCGGGAAACCGCCATGATCTGGCTTGACGGTGGTGTTTTTCAGCGCAGCGGGCAGACCTGTCCTGCCGCTTTCGTTCAGTTTGGAGCCGGATTGCGGTCACGTGCATGACGGAGGCGCTCGAAGGCGGCGGATGGCGGCGAGGATGGCGCGCACCATCGGGCCGGTGACGGCCACCTCGGCCAGTTGGAAGGTGATGGCACGGGCGTGGCGGACGACGCGGGCGCCGATCTTGATCAGCTTCAGTTGCAGGCTGGTCAACGACCAGTTGGCCATCGCCTCGGGCAACTCTATGCAGCGCAGGAAGGTGGCCAGGTTGTAGGCCAACGCGTGCAGTTGCAACCGCACCTCATTGTCGCGGAACTTCCGGCATGACAGCCGCGTCCAGCGAAAGGCGTATTTGCCTTCCTTGATGTGCTGCTCGGCGGTGCCGCGCTGGTTGTAGAACTGCACCACCCAGTCTGGCTCCATCGGCAGGTTGGTGACGATGAAGCCGACACGCGGGAACAGCTCGCCCGGATGCCATTCGATCTTGGCAATCACGCGGCGCGCCTTGCCCCAAGAGGCCGCTTGATACTCGAAGTCTTCGTAGAAGCGTTTGACCTTGGTGAGGGAGGGCCGTCCCACGGGCCGCGTCAGCCGATGCGCGATCTTCTCGCGCAGGACGTTGTTTGCAGGCAGCCGGATGGCGTAGAAGAACCGGGCTTCTTCCAGCCGCTCATAGATCGCCGGGATTGCGTAGGCGGCGTCAGCCCGGAAGAACCGGCCGCCAAGGTCGCGCTCCGCGTAGCGGGCGATGACGGGGTCGAGAACTTCCCGCCAGCCATCGGCGCTGTGGACATTGCCGTTGCGCAGGGCGCAGCGCTCCAGCATCCCGAACTGGTTGAACAGGAAGTTGGGGTGATAGCAGGTGCAGTCGAAATGCCCATTCCAGGCCGCGCCCTCCTGATTGCCATGGGTGGGACTGACCGAGCTGTCCATGTCCAGCACGATGTACTTCAGCCCATTGCGATCATGAAAGCGGTCGATCCATTGTCCATTCAGGTCGGACAGCGCGGCACGGTTCTCGGCCAGAGCGAGTGTCTCGGTCTCGAACCGCCCCATCTGCGAGGCAGAGGCCGCTTGCGCATCGACCGCCCGACCACCCACGACCTGACGCATGATCGGATCGAGGGCCAACCGGTCGGCATCGTTGACATCCTCGTATCCGGCCAGTCGCCCGAACACCGACTGCCGGAATAGGCCGTCGAGACGGTGGACCGTGTTCTTGCCGCGTCGGGTATCGCGCAGGGCTGTTGCTGCCAGATCGGACAACCCGAGCGCGTCGTCCAGTTCCCGCATCACCAGCAGGCCGCCGTCGGAACTGAGCTGCGCACCCCGGAACTCCACATGCACCCGGCGGTCGAAATCGACTCGATCTGCCCGCTTCGAACCCGCACCCTCTGGGTGATCCATGAAGCCCGCCCCTCGCAGCCGTCAACACCATGATTCATATCGGAAATAACACGATCACGACAGCAAAATCAGCGGATTACTTGGGGAATGTGGGCAAAAATCCTAGATGAAATCAATTTTTTTAGTAGCAGCCTACAAGCGGCGCAACCAACAGAAACAACAGAACCACGAAAGCTCACCGCCTGGGATTTCAAAAAAGACATCCTAGCAAAGACTGCAGCATACGAAAAGCTTTGGTGGATTCAGGAGAGCATTTATGGTTGCCCTACTGGGATCGAGGGTGTGCTGGATGGGCGCAGTGATCAAATTGAACGATTTGTGGCCTTCATTGATAGGAACGCCCAATCACTTTGCGAAATTGAAGAGCAAATACTTGCAGAGATCGAGAAAGCGCATTTTCGATATGAGCCTTATATAAACCCCTTAATTGCAGATCGCTCAATAGACGAAATCAGGGAGCTGAATAATGAAATTCTATTTCTGGACTACCATGTTTTTAATGGATATCAATGGAAATCCGCCTTTATGTCCGTGGCGGCGTATTGCATCAAAAATCTAGACAACGAACATCTGAAAGAGATAATCTCAATACGGGAAAATCTACCGAAAATATTGGTCCCTTCGCGATTTGTGTGGGTTAAGGCGCACTGGCCTGTTCAGGGTCGCACCAGATGTTGTTGTCACGACGTGA
>NZ_JBHUDD010000117.1:0-5299 GCF_042677865.1 Lacimonas salitolerans
TCATGGCTCCCAAACGGGCGCACCGCGATCATCGCCACAACGAAGGCGGCCACAGAGTTCAAAATGGAGGAAAGAAGGGGGTGCCCCATGGGCCGAGAGGCTGAAGCTCGCGTTCGCCAGAAGCACCGGGTCGATGGTGCCGAGCGCGTCGATTCCGCCCACGGCGGCAAGGTAGCTGTTGTACTGCTGCGGGATAACCACAACGTAGTGCTGGGTTTCTGCAAAGGGCGGGACACCGCCGTAGTTTTGCACGTTGCCAGGGCCTGCGTTATAGGCCGCAAGCGCGTGGATGATGTTGCCATCGAACATATTCAGCATCTGCGCGAGGTAGCGGGCGCCCCCCGTCACCTGCAGCCAGGGGTCGTCATAATAGGCCGGATAGATCCCGAGATCGCCGGCCGTACCGGGCATGATCTGGGTGAGGCCGAAGGCGCCTACGGGGGAGTGGGCTCCGATCTGGAAGCGGCTTTCCTGCCAGATCAGCGCCTGCAGAAGGCAGCGCCACTGCACCAGCGACAGGCCCGCGCGGCTCACGCCAGGCAGGCTGTGGGTTTGGCGGGCCGCGCGGATGATCAACTCCTCGATCCCTTCCCGGGCATCGCCGAACATTCGCGCTGCCGCAGGGTTGTTGTCCTCAGGCGCATAGAGGCTGGCCGCAGCGCTTTCGATGTCGCCCCCAGATCCCCGAACTACCCCCTGCCCCGCTTCCAGCCCAGCCACGGTGCCCGCGACATCACCGGATCCGAGGGACATCGCATCCATCAGCCCTTCGAGCGAGGTGAGTTGCTGGCGTTCGATCTCGGCCAGCTCCTCCTCACGGGTCAACCGGTCCTGCTGCAGGGCCAGATCCCGATCGGTCTGCTCGACGATCGCCTGCCGCTCAGCGAAGAGGCGCAGATCAAACGTCGGCACGCCCTGAGCCACGGCAGTCCCGACATTCAGAATCGCCAGCGCAAGGCCGATCATCGAGAGGGGAAGCCAGGTCCGCATCGGCTTAGCCGCCCGCCCCCAGCATCACGAAATCGCAAGCCGTGTCTCGCCGCGTGACTTCCGCCCCCATGGTCGAGATCGTGGTCGTCGCGGTTTCCGCCTGCGCGGGCGCATCACGAAAGTTGAAGCAGTTGGCCTTTGCGGGGTTATGCTGCGCGCAAGCTGTCAGGGTCAGGCCGAGGCCAAGCAGCACGGCGCTGCGGATCATGGTAAGGGTCATGTCACTCTCCAGAAATCGGGGCGGTCGCGGTAATCGGGGCCGACAAGGGCCTCGCCCTTCTCCATGCCGCCGAGGATGGTCACGAGCGGGCCGAGGGCGCTGAGATCGGCGTCGATCACGACCGAACCTCGGTCATCGCGCACTAGGGCCAGCCGCGAGGCGGAGCCGACGCCCAGGAGCACGTCGAGTTCTTTCTCGCTGAGGCCGAGCATCGCGTAATCCGCAGCTGAAGCGCGGATGTTGGGCAAGAGAACTTGCGTCGGTACGGCTTCCACGATGGTCTTGCCGGTCCGGGTGCGCTCGAGCTGGCTGGCATATTGGGTCATCATCACGACGACCGCGTTCTGTTTGCGCGCGGTCACCAACCAGTTCGAGAGCCGCTCCGCGAAATACGCGTTGTCGAGCGCCTTCCAGGCCTCATCGATGACGATGATCGTGGGCTTGCGGTCTTCGATCACGCGCTCGACCCGGCGGAAAAGGTATGACAGGACCGCCATGCGTTCCCGCTCGCTCTCGGAATCGAGGATGCCGGTCAGATCAAAGCCCGCGACGTCAGCGTCGGTGCTGCCCCCGATTTGGAACGTGTCGTCTGTGTTCGCCCCAAAGATCCAGCCGTAGCGGCCCTCAGCCGTCCATTCCTGCATCCGCTCAAACAGATCGCCATCGTCATCGGTCGAGACGAGGAGCGAGGCAAAGTCCGACCAGTTTCGCAGCCCCGCGTTCCCGGCGCTGGCATTCTGGCGCACGACCTCCTGCAGGCGGTTGGTCTGTACCGGGGTCAACGGCCGATCGCGGCGCTCGAGGAGGCTTGCGAGCCAGTCGGCCAGCCAGGCCTGACCGCGCGCGTCGATCTGGGTTTGCAGGGGGTTGAGCCCCGTGGGCCGCCCCGCCCGCACGGTCGAATAACTGCCGCCAAGCGCGCGGACCGCCATTTCCATGCCGGCGCGATAGTCGAAGACGAAGAGCCGCGCGCCTGCGCGCCGGGCCATGGTCATCAGGAAAGCCGCCAGGACGGATTTGCCCGAACCGGGGCGCCCCAAGATCAGCGTATGGCCACCTGTGGGCTCGCGGTCCGGCGCGCCCTGTTCGTGGAAGTTGAAGCGGAACCCGCTGCGCTCGGGCGTCGGGAAGAGCGTGATCGGCAAGCCCCAGGGGACATTGCTGCCGGTCTTGCCAAGCGGCGTGCGGTGGAAGGTGGCGAGATCGGCGAAGTTGTGGTTCGTGATCGCGGCCTTGCGGCTGCGCGCCCCTGTGTTCCCTGGATGCTGCGCCATGAAATGCGCCCGCGCGCCGAAGGCTTCCGAGATCAGGTTGATCCCGGAGGTCGCGGAGATATTGCGGATCTCGGCCGCGATGTCATCAAGCGCAGCCCGCGATCGCGCATAGACGGCCACCGTCATATGGTGCTCGCCGAAGATCAGGCGTTTCGATTCCAGATCGTCCTGGGCGAGTTCCAACTCCTGCGCGAGGCTGACGGCCCCGTCATTGGCCGCCTGCATGAGCCGCAGCTGTCGCTTGATACGGCCTGCCATGATGTTGGCGTTGATCGGCACGAAGGAGTGGGTGACCACCATGTCGACGGGCAGGTTCAACTCATCGAGCATCAGGCTGTCGGTCTTGGCGGGGTAGTTCTTCACTGCGAAGATCGCGCCCAACTTGTCGCCCGCGGCACCGTCCGAGAGCGCGATGGTCGTGCCGCGGAAGGTGACGCGGGTATTGGCGACATCCTCTGCGATCACGCCGAGGCGCGATCGCGGGTAGAGCGGATGCTCCTCGCCAGTGTTCAGAGATCCGAGGAAGCCCAGAAGCTCCCCTGTGCTGGCCGCGAGCAGGCGTGGCTTCAGCTCGTCGAAGGATGACAGCAGAAACCCAACGACCTCGTCGAGCTTGCGCAGGCGCCGGGTCGTGTCTGCGGCATGCCGAGTGCGCGAAGTCCTTAGACCAAACGGCAGGCGACTGCCCGCCTCGGGGTGCTTCAGGACCGTCAGGGTCAGTGTCTTGTCGCGCAGGCCCACCTGACCCAGATGCGCGCGCCAGCGCTGATCGACGGCGGCAGCGAACCCATCGCCCGGGATGGGCGGCAGGGTCACATCGACCGCTTTTGAGACCTTGTGCAGGTAGAAGGAAAACTCCGTCCCCACCTGCGCGACGATGCCGGCGAGAAGCCCACCGATCCGGTCGAGATGCGCGTCCTCGCTCGTGGTGCTGTTCACCCCTTCCAGCCGGATGCATTGCATCAACTCGTTGCCGCGGGTCCGGATCGTCCGGTCGGTGACAAGGCTGACATAGGGCAGCATGGACGAGAGCCGCTTCTCGCCCTTGACCCATGCAGGCAGCGCAGTCAGCGGATCGAGGGCGCCTTCCACGTCACGGGCAGCTCCATCACGGGGCATAGCTGTCGCCTCCGTGGATCTTGCGGTTCGTCGTGGGCGGGGTTTCCTGCAAGGTGATCACCAGGACATCGAGGAAGTTCGGATCCCAGTCCGCGGCTTTCCAAAGCGCCGGCCAGGCCAGCCCCGCGAAGACGGCCACCACCCAACTCTGCACCCAGAGGAACAGGAGCGTCGAGCCGAAGAGCCAGACCATGGCGTACATGATCGGCAAGCCCATCAGCTTTGGCGGCCTGAGAAGGCCGATGAACACGCGGGACTGGTCGGACATCGCCAAGAACTCCAGACTTGCTCAGGTCGTCCAGATGGCGGCGACGATGGTGGGCGCTGCGGCGATGCCCGCGATCGCGACCACGACCCAGAGCGCCTGACGGAAGTCGAGGATCCCGAAGAGCCAGGAGAGGAACACGCCGATCAGGGCGAGCGTGCCGATCACGATGCCTAAGGGCCCGGTGATCGCATCGACGATGCCCTGTAGCAGCGTCTGCACCGGCGACAGGTCAATGCTTTGGGCCAGCGCGGGGCCTGCCATCACGATCAGGGCCATCGCGCCGAGCGCGACAAGGGCCCGCGTGCGGGGCACGCTTTGAAGATTCTTGGACGTCACGAAATGTCTCCTCTCAGCCGCTGGAACACGGCTGTCACACGGGCCACATGGCCTTGGGTTTCTCGAAAGGGGGGAATGCCGCCATGGCGGGTGACCGCATAGGGGCCGGCATTGTAGGCAGCAAGCGCCAGCGCAGGATCGCCGAACTGCTCGAGCATCATCAGAAGGTAGCGGGCAGAACCGTCGAGGTTCTGAGCAAGGTCGTGCGGGTCAACGCCGAGATCGCGCGCGGTGTCGGGCATGAGCTGGCCGAGCCCGATGGCTCCAACCGGGCTGCGCGCGCCGGGATTGTAAGCGCTCTCGACCTCGATGTTGGCGCGGTAGAAGAGCGTCCAGTCGGTGACCGACAGACCTGCCTGACGCAGGGCGTCATGGCTGCTGTAACGCAAGGCGGTGGTCTCGATTGCGTGGAGGATTTCCGGTGAGGCGCGGACGGCGCGCGGGGCGACCGCTGCTGCAGCCATCACATCGCTCAGGGGATCGTTATCCCCACGGGACTGCGGTGCTGCGAAGAGAAAGAGGCGATCTGGGAGGGGCCCATTCCGGGCATCGTCGTCGCCGGTGAACGAGCGCAAGGTGCTCGTGGTATCAGTTGTGTCGATCAGTCGGCCATCAGGGCTGACCTGGAAGATGAAACCGTCGGCAAAGGCCGGGGGTGCTGAACAAACACCTGTACCCAATGCAACGACGAGCGCAAATGCGCGGTCAGTTGTCCTTGACCAGAACCGGGCCGGTTCGTGGCTCGGGCGTGCGCCCGGGTGCTGCATGGCGCTCGCGGGCGCCTTCGATGAGCGGGATGCTGGCAGTCGTGCAGCCCATGTCGGCAAGGAAGCTGACAAGACCGACAATCGTCTTGAACTCGCGAACCTTGAGATAGCTACGGCTCGTGACGAGCATCTTGTCGTCACGCCCGTCCTCAGCAACGGCACGGATGACCCATGTGCCGTACCAACTGTTATGGCGCTTCTCGGCGCCATCCTTGCAGACCACCTCGATGAGGTAGTGTTCGGCCTGTAGCGCGACAAACTTGATGAGAAGAGCGCGTCAATCAGGATGAGAATCCTTGGTCGCGACGCTTGAGAAGATGCCGCC
>NZ_JBHUDD010000118.1:0-5469 GCF_042677865.1 Lacimonas salitolerans
CGCCTCACGTCGTGACAACAACATCTGGTGCGACCCTGAACAGGCCAGTGCGCCTTAACCCACACAAATCGCGAAGGGACCTTGTAGGTGCTCGGAAACGCTGCCGATTATGCTGGGTGGCTAACTCAAGGATTCAGCCCAAACAAAAATAACCATTTTCTTATTAACCTTCAAATGCTATACGCATAAAACTTCTATTACGTTATACCTTGCTTCACTCTCGTCAGATACTACCAGGTCAGAAACACCTTAAATCTTTAAGTTTTTTCGAGGGTCAAACAGTCAGTATTCTTTAGTTCAAAACCCTCAGATCCACGTAGTTTCTTTTTGGCTTTACAAAAAAAATTTCAAATGGGTCAAGGTTCTTTCCAAAATAACCCCCTTTTACCAAAGGGCTTCCATTATAAGATGTAGGATTGAAATCGAGGCAAAGAGTTCGATAATCAATACCTGAATATTTCAACGCAAGACAATCCAAGTTCCAACCCGCCCCAAGCAAACGGAGCGAAAGCTCAATCTCGTAATTGGCAATAGTTGCATCCTTACTCCAAACCGATGGAGGTTGTTTATAAAATCCGCAATTTGTTAGGAAACCAAAGGCATCTTTGCGCAAAGCATAAGCATAAGTCTGCACATGTGGCGCCACACCACCCGGCGTCATACGTCCCGTCATCCAGAAGAGATGATCCGACGGCGGACGAAGGACGTTTATTGTAGACCCACAGATTCCAACATCCCCTTGGAGCCGATTAGTAAACGCGTCAATCCATGAACCTTTCACACTTGACGATATAAAGGGGCCACGGACCGAAGAATTTATAAAAACAAAATACTCGTAATGCGTTAGATCAACCTCATTTACTGCTTGTGCATAACCGCCAAAGTCGTAGTTGCGGTTAGCAGTTTCTATGTAACTGATGTTTCTTGCTGTGGGCAAATCGATACTACAGCCATCGGCAATAATAATAAAGAAATCAGCCTCCTGATTATGACCAACTTCTAGAAAATACGTAAGGTTGCGAATTGCCTCATCGTCCTCAAAATAGTGGTAAAAAACAACAGTTCTTGACTTAGTCATCTAACGACCTCGTATGATATTGGTCCATCCCAAACACTTTATCTAAGTGATATTTCTCGATCTTTGTCTATCGGCATGTTAAGACTTCTTCCCACATTGAACCAATACGATCAGCACCAAATTCATTGTGAGCTCTGTCTGCTCCAGCTGCAGCTATCTTAACCCAAACAGTTGGATCATCTAGAACCTGTAGAGCATTAATAACATCTCTAGGCGTTTCAAAAAGAAACCCAGTTTCTCCGTGCTGGATAACATTGGCATAAGTTTCTCGGTTTTCAGCAAGGGTTGGCAAACCATTAGCCATCAGCAAAACAGCTCTATTCGATGACTTCGCCATGGACCACTCGTCGCTTGCAAGCGTTATAAATCCAAAATCAAAACCACCAAGAACCTCTGGAAAAATATCTAGCTGCCATTTGATATCCGCTTCGGGATGATCTGAGATTGAAGTTATTTTAACCGAGGGAATTATTTCCAAAATAGAGTCCCTCAGGGAGGAGAAATACTCGAATTTATCAGATGTTCCAATCCAAACTCCATACCTAGTAGCTGGAGCATGTTTCCTGACAGGAAGTGAACGGCGAAAGTCTATCATATCAGGAATTACACTTATCTGTTCAAAATCAGTCTTCCTGTATTCGTTTGCTAGAAATTCACTAGGTACAATAACATGATCAATAAAATTTAAAAAATTATAATCTTGCCTTAAGTCACAATCCACAAATATGATTCTAATTCCCAATTTTTTAAATATCTCCATTAGGTGCTGGTGCGATTTGCCATTTGCTTTCTGAAACACAACTGTTTCACAAGTTCCCATTATTGCTGCCCAGGCTATTGGTGCAATTCGTTCATCAGGCATATCGACTTGATATCTACTCTCAGGTCTATGTAAAATTACAGCCCGGTATCGCCCTGACTTGTTCAGCCATTCAGAAATAAACTGGCCTTGCAATCTTGAAGAAGCTGCCAACATGCTGCCAAACAAAATAAAACCAACTTTTTTGAAATTTCGTTCAGAACCAAATACATTTTCAGAATTAGAAGATTTTTGGCTGACAAAATTTTGCACACAAGCAGTGATGTGTTTCAAAAACTCACAACTTTTAAACATGCCGTTCTTGGAAAGGCATTCCTCTAGCTCTGTAATTGAACGAAGTTCACAATTATAGCCATCTAGTTGGGAAGTAGGTTTGATAACTTCCGTTGTAAACGCTGTTACCTTATGGTGGCCGGCAAATTCTACAAACTCTGTTGAGAAACATTGCTCTTCCAACGACCCGAAAAGTACTTTGACAGGTGTGCCATTAGCTATGTCCATCGCACTTGAAAACAAGAATGTTACGCTTTTATTTAGTTTTACTACTTCAACAGCAAACCTATGTTTACTTATACTTTCCTTTATCCCAAATTTATTTATTTCGGGTGCGGGCCTGTGTAGAAACGAAGAGCTCTCGATAAGCCCATGCTTATGCACTCTTTTCACTGCATCAAAAAAGTCGCCGTCACCCGCGCGCTTTTCAACAAGAGGTTGGAACGCCTCCAAAAGGCGCTGCGTCGAAACTTCCATACGGTGCAATTTGTTCCCTTGCTGCAGAGCACGAACCATCAAATTGAGGTAGAACGGCTCATCATCCCAAACCCGCTCCAAGAAATGAACGAGTTCGTCCAAAAGCTCCGGTCTTGGCATGCTGTTATATGGTGCCTCATGACAAGACGGCGGTAGGTCGACAACAATACCACCTTCCCCTACCATTTCTGGGCTGCCACCATGATTGCTGACCATGGCTGGAATGCCATTCAGCATCGCCTCTGCGAGAACACGAGAGCCGCTTTCCCACCATTGGCTCAGACCAAGAACAATTCGGCTCTGCCCATACACTTCGCTGATATTGTCAGTGTTGGGAGTTACGATCACATTGCTTAGTTCGCTGCGTTCAACCCCCCAGACACTGCGCGTGACATTGCGAACAACTTCGGACCAAGACCCGCGTGACTCGACAACTTCAAAAACGATATCCGGGCGGCGTTCTTCCAATAGAACCGCAAGCATTGCGACAATGCCCGCCCCCTTTGCCCAGCTTGGGTTAATGAGGGTAGCATAATGCCGTTTGTGATCTGGCGCTATGACCTTTCCAAGATCAATAAATTTACCCACCGGCACTGGCTCAATCCCCTCTCGTGCCGCATACATCGCTGAAGTAGCGTGAGTGTCCGTAACTATGAGGTCAACATCACGGCACCATCGAGTACCTTTATAATTTGCGTTTACTAAGTAAGCAGCGCTAGGAATTCCACGCACCCTCGCCTCATGCGAAATCAAAAAATCAAGCGGCTGCCCACCGTAAAAAAAGACCACATCGGGCTTGAAATTGTTAAGTTCATTTACATAAGCTGAATACAGAAAGTCGTTCTCAGACAGTGACATTTCAGAGCGTTTTGTGCTCTGTGTTCTTACAAGTCTGTGCGATAGGTTTCCGTCTTTGACATCTACAAATTTTACATCAAGGCTCTTGGCATCTTGCCACTCCTGACCAAGACCCTTCGTGCCGTGAGGACTGTCAAAAATAGTTGCCCCAACAATTCTTACTTCATATCCACTTTTATGAAG
Organism: Lacimonas salitolerans; assembly: GCF_042677865.1. Lineage (NCBI taxonomy): Bacteria > Pseudomonadati > Pseudomonadota > Alphaproteobacteria > Rhodobacterales > Paracoccaceae > Lacimonas > Lacimonas salitolerans. Next base: position 3,690 of record NZ_JBHUDD010000118.1, read on the forward strand.
CTGTTTCAAAATCTGCCTAATTGAAATCGACGCACCACTAGATGTATCAAGCAAACAAAAAGAGTTGGCCCAAAGGACCCTTGGCTTTCTCGAACTTGCATCCCGTACATTTGATTTCAAATTGACTGTCGCTTTAGAAATCTCCTTACTGACTGCACTCTTTGGTTTACTTTTTCGTTTCCTGTTCTTCCTAGTCATCGCAATAAACCTCAAGTAGCAGAATGTAAAAAAGCCCGGGACGCACCCGGGCTTTTTTTGTCTTGGAGCTTAACCCTGAAGCAAGCTCAGCACGTTCTGCTTAGACGCGTTGGCCTGTGCCAGCATCGCAGTTGAGGCCTGCTGAAGGATCTGCGATTTTGCCAACGAGGTGCTCTCTGCTGCAAAGTCCGCGTCTTCAATTCGACCCTTACCACCTTCGAGGTTAATAGCGACGTTGGTCAAGTTGCTGACCGTGTTGTCGAGACGGTTCGCGACAGCACCAAGATTGGCACGCTGTGTGTTAAGCTTTTCAATTGCAGCGTCTATTGCATTAATTGCTGTATCTCGAGAACTTGTGGTTGATGTACTGCCGATGTCTAGTCCACCACCAATTTTCAACGTCAAAACACCTGCTGCGGCGGAGACAGAAATGTCTCTTAACTCGTCCTTTTTGGCAATTTCCGCGGCGAATTGAGCTGCAACTCCAGCCTCATCATCAGTAAAGGAGTCGTTGTCAACAACTGTTATTTTAACTGTAGTTCCATTTATATCCGCAGTGAACGTAGCACCGGAAGCAAAAGCACCACTCGCCTCCGTGCTTGCAAATGTGATTGTTCCAGCGTCATCATCAATCGTCACGGAGCCGCTTGCGTCGCCTGAGAAGGTGTCATTCGTAAACGCAGGCGGCGTTCCAGCCCCAGATACCGCCAAGGCCTTAGACGACATTGCATCAATCTCAACCAAAATACGGTCGCCATCACCTGTGTTGCCGCCAATCTGGAAGTTAAATTGCGCGGTGCCCGCGCCAGCAGCGGCACCGTTAAGCAGACTCTGACCAGCCCAAGTTGTAACACTTGAAATTCGGTCAATTTCTTCCACCAGCTGATCCATTTCAGCCTGCAGGTTCGTACGATCCGTGCCGTCATTCGTGTCGTTCGAAGACTGAACGGCCAGTTCGCGCATGCGCTGCAGGATGTTTTCGATTTCCTTATGAGCGCCTTCAGCGGTGTTGATCAGCGCCTGTCCATCCTGTGCGTTGCGGATTGCTTGGTTGGTGCCGCGGATTTCCGACGAAAGACGCGAAGCGATGGCAACGCCAGCCGCGTCATCCTTCGCAGAGTTGATGCGCTTGCCTGTCGACAGGCGCTCCATCGAGGTTTCCATGTCCTTGTTGACGCTGGTCGCGGAAGCCGCGGCCATCAGGGCGCCGGTATTTGTCGCAATTGCAAGTGCCATTACACTCTCCTGTTTCAAGTCTATATTGCGCGGTGCGAAGTGCCCGCGCCTCGAACCTCTGGGCGTATATGTGCTTGCCTTCGGTCTGAGTAAGGAAACGACGGACCGAGTCGGTGTTTTAGCAGGCCGATGAAATAGTCCCGGAGCCGGGATGCTATCCCTTCATGATAGCGATGTCTTTCGGCGCGGGCGACTGTTGCGCCGGGGTAGTTCTGTCTCGTCACACGGCCAGCAACCGTAAGCGGTCGCTGGCCCTCACCTTTTGCGGTCCCTTCGCGATTTGTGTGGGTTAAGGCGCACTGGCCTGTTCAGGGTCGCACCAGATGTTGTTGTCACGACGTGAGGC
>NZ_JBHUDD010000119.1:0-5651 GCF_042677865.1 Lacimonas salitolerans
CAAGACAGACAGCAGTTTCTCAGCCTTCATAGCCCTCGCAGCGACCGTTATTCGCCTCAGATGAACGTCAACAGGCCCTAATTAAGATTAATAAAGTCCTAACATTGCTGCTGCGTTAATTCTGGGGAGAAATACTGTGAGCCAGACTGATTTTCATTACGACTCCGTGGTCGAGGCCGGTAGCCTGCGCAAGCAGCTGCGCCCCTTCAAAAGAACCGCCTTTCGCCTTTTCAAGCTGACCTTCGACAAGTCCGTGGCGCTGATCTGTCTGCCAGTCATCGCGATGGTTGCGCTGGCGCTGCTGGTGCTGAACCCGGTCTACAATCCCGGGCCGCTGTTTTTCAGCCAGACCCGCATGGGCCGTCATGGCAAACCGTTCCGCATGATCAAGTTCCGCACCATGCTCGCCACCAGTCAGGTGACACGCAGCCACGAGGATGGCGTGGAAGAGACCCGGATCACCCGGCTCGGCCGCATCCTGCGAAAGTACCGCATCGATGAATTGCCCAACATGATCAACGTGCTGCGCCACGAGATGAGCGTGATCGGCCCGCGTCCCGACGCCTGGGACCACGCCACCGCCTTTGCCGAGAAAGTGCCAGGCTACATGGCGCGCCACGCGGTCTTTCCCGGTATCACCGGTCTGGCGCAGGTGCGGCAGGGCTATGCCGAGGGAATCGACCAGACCGTCGCCAAGGCGCGGCTGGACCGGGTCTACATCCGTCAGCAGGGCTTTGGCTCGGAATTGCAGATCATCATGGACACCATCCGCGTGATCCTGTCGGGCTTCGGCGCGCGCTGAAGGGGCCAGCCGGAGGATTATCGGCGCGGCGGATAATCGTTGTTATGGTAAGTAACAGGACAGCCAATGTGTCGGCATTCATCATGCCGGCCTTTTTTGTCCGGTGGTCTTTGGTCCGATGACCAAAGGCGCTAGGCCGTGACAGACTCCACTACCGCAAAGGCCCGATCCTTGCCCCTCGTTTCCGTTGTCACCGCCGTCTTCAACCGCGAAGACACGATCGCCGAAGCCATCCAGAGCGTCGCGGCGCAGGATTACGCCGATGTCGAGCATGTCATTCAGGATGGCGGATCGCGTGACGGCACATTGCAGGTCATCGACCGGGTTGCGGGGCCTGCCGTATCGCTGCAAAGCACGCCCGATGGCGGCATCTATGAGGGGATCAACCGGGGCATCGCCCGCACCACCGGCGATATCATCGGGCTGATGCATTCCGACGATCTGTTTGCCGACGCGGGCATTGTGTCGGCCGTGGCCGCGGCCTTTGACGATTCGGAAATCGACGGTGTGTACGGCGATCTTGATTACGTCGCCGCAAACGACACCGGCCGCATCATCCGCAAATGGCGCTCGGGCGTGTATACTCCCGACAAGCTGCGCCGGGGCTGGATGCCACCCCACCCCACCCCACGCTGTATCTGCGGCGTGCGGTGTTTGATCGCTGGGGCCTTTATGACACGCAGTTCCGGATCAGTGCCGATTACGACGCGATGCTGCGTTATCTGGTCCGGGGGCAGATCCGCCTAGCCTATGTGCCGCAGGTCTTTGTAAAGATGCGGGTCGGCGGGGAAAGCAACCGCTCGATCCGGAAAATCCTGCGCAAAAGCACCGAGGACTATCGCGCCATTCGTGGCAATGGTGTAGGCGGGATGGGCACCCTGATGGCTAAAAATTTCTCTTAACTGGGACAGTTTTTCTGACATGACCAAAAGCGCATTGATCACCGGCATCACCGGGCAGGACGGCTCTTACCTTGCGGAATTCCTGCTGGCCAAGGGCTACGAAGTGCATGGCATCAAGCGCCGGGCCTCGTTGTTCAACACCCAGCGGATCGACCATATCTATCAGGATCCGCACGAGCCGAACCCCAAGCTCAAGCTGCATTACGGCGATCTCACCGACACCTCGAACCTGACCCGCATCCTGAGTGAGGTGCAACCCGACGAGGTCTATAACCTTGGCGCGCAATCCCATGTGGCGGTCAGTTTCGAGGCCCCGGAATACACCGCCGATGTGGACGGGATCGGCACGCTGCGCCTGCTCGAAGCGATCCGGTTTCTGGGGCTAGAGGGCAAGACACGGTTTTACCAGGCCTCGACCTCAGAGCTTTACGGTCTGGTGCAGGAAACCCCGCAGCGTGAAACAACGCCGTTCTACCCGCGCAGCCCTTACGCGGTGGCCAAGCTCTACAGCTACTGGATCACGGTGAACTACCGCGAGGCCTACGGGATCTATGCCTGCAACGGCATCCTGTTCAATCACGAAAGCCCCCGGCGCGGCGAAACCTTTGTCACCCGCAAGATCACCCGCGGTCTGGCCAATATCGCCCAAGGGCTGGAACAGTGCCTGTATATGGGCAATATCGATTCCTTGCGCGACTGGGGCCATGCCAAGGACTACGTGCGCATGCAGTGGATGATGCTGCAGCAGGATGTGGCAGAGGATTTCGTGATCGCGACGGGCCTGCAATACTCGGTTCGCGAGTTCATCACATGGTCAGCCGCCGAATTGGGGATCGAGCTGGAATTCTCCGGCGAGGGCGTGGACGAGACCGCCACAGTTTCTCGCGTCACCTCGGACATGGCGCCGGCGGTCAAACCGGGCGACGTGATCATGCGCATCGATCCGCGTTATTTTCGCCCCGCCGAGGTCGAGACCCTTTTGGGCGATCCATCCAAAGCCAAGGCCAAACTGGGCTGGGTGCCCGAGATCACCGCGCAGGAAATGTGCGCCGAAATGGTCAGCGAAGACCTGAAAACCGCCCGCCGCCACGCCCTGCTCAAGGCGCATGGGTACGACTTGCCGATGGCGGTTGAGGGGTAAGGCGATGAAATATTACATCGCAGGCCATCGCGGCATGGTGGGCGGCGCGATCCTGCGCCGGTTGCAGGCGCGGCGCGACGCCGGCGAGGCGATGACCCTGATTACCCGCACTCATGCCGAGCTGGACCTGACCGATCAGGCTGCGGTGCGCGATTTCATGGCCGACCAGCGCCCCGATGTGGTGATTCTGGCTGCCGCCAAGGTCGGCGGCATCCATGCCAACAACACCTACCCCGCCGAGTTCATCCATGAAAACCTGATGATCCAGTGCAACGTGATCCATCAGGCCCATGCGGCAGGGGTGCAGCGGCTGCTGCAACTGGGATCAAGTTGCATCTACCCGCGTATGGCCCCCCAGCCCATGGCCGAGGATGCGCTGCTGACCGGCACGCTGGAACCCACCAACGAGCCCTATGCCGTGGCCAAGATCGCGGGCATCAAGCTCTGCGAAAGCTACAACCGGCAATACGGGCGCGATTACCGCTCGGTCATGCCCACCAACCTTTACGGTCCAGGCGACAATTTCCACCCCGAGAACTCTCATGTCCTGCCCGCCCTGATCCGCCGCTTTCACGAGGCGGCGCAGGCCGGGCTGCCCGAGGTAACGATCTGGGGCAGCGGCACGCCCCGGCGCGAATTCTTGCATGTCGATGACATGGCCGAGGCCAGCCTGTTCGTGCTGGACCTTGACCCCGCAGCCTATGTCGCCAACACGCAGCCGATGCTGAGCCATATCAACGTGGGCTGCGGCAGCGACGTGTCGATCTTGGAGCTGGCGCAGATGGTGGCACAGATCACGGGATTCAAAGGACGCATCGCCACCGACCAGTCAAAACCCGACGGCACCCCGCGCAAGCTGATGGACGTCATGCGGCTGGCCGCAATGGGCTGGCAAGCACGCATCAGATTGGAACAGGGGATTGCCGAGACCTATCAGTGGTTTCTGGAACATCAGGACGGGGTGCGCATTTAATGATCATCAGGGAAATTACAGTATCTTGACGAACATGCTGGAACCCTGATCACTAGAATCCTTTCGTTGCATGCCAAGTTCGCCTAAGGGGTGGAGGATATGTGAAAACACCCGGATATGGTATGGTTCCTGCGGCCAAGGCGAGCAGGCTGCGAGCTAGCGGCAAGATGCCCTCGTTGTCCGCAAATCGGACATTGTTGCCTTCCAGCTGGACTTGCTCGATGGAGTATATTTCCTTGCAAATCTTCCATATGATGGAATAATTGCAAGGTATGTACCAACGCCAGACCACTCAGATCGTACAATCCGCCCTCGATACCCAAGCGGCTGTTGTCCTTTTGGGACCCCGGCAGGTTGGCAAAACCACACTTGCGCTTGAAATAGCGGAGCAACGCCCATCTGTGTACCTTGATCTGGAACGCAACGCGGATCGGCAGGTTCTGACAGAGCCCGATCTTTACCTGGATGAACAAGTAGGCAAGCTCGTCATCCTAGATGAGGTTCAGCAGATGCCGGACCTGTTCAAGACCCTCCGTGGGCAGATCGACATGCGACGGCGCAAGGGGGCCCGCACAGGGCAGTTCCTCCTGCTTGGGTCTGCATCGAATGTGCTGTTGCATCAATCGGCCGAGTCCCTTGCCGGGCGAGTTCGCTATATCGAGATGCCGCCGCTCCTGCTGGATGAAGTCGGCGAAGACAGATTGAACGACCTGTGGCTGAGAGGTGGTTTCCCGGACAGCTTCCAAGCGGACAGCGACCGGGGCAGCCTGACCTGGCGCGAGGATTTTCTACGCACCTACCTTGAGCGCGATATCCCCGCCCTCGGGCCGCGCATCCCGGCCGCCACGCTGCGCCGCTTCTGGACAATGCTGGCGCATGCGCAGGGTGGACTGCTAAATGCAGCCGCGCTAGCCGAGGGTCTGGGTGTCTCGGGTCAAACTGTGGGACGATACCTTGATTTGCTCGTCGATCTTATGCTGGTGCGGCGCCTGCAGCCTTGGCATGAGAATGTCGGCAAGCGCCTCGTCAAGTCGCCAAAGGTCTTCGTCAGGGATAGCGGCCTCGTCCACGCGTTGCTTGGCCTTGGTTCGCTGGAAAGCCTGCTGGGGCACCCGGTGGTCGGTGGAAGCTGGGAAGGGTTCTGCATCGAGACCTTGATCGCCGCTGCGCCAACGGGAACCGAACCCTTCTTCTACCGGACCGCAGCGGGTGCGGAGCTTGACCTTGTTCTGCGGCTTCCCGGGGAGGACATCTGGGCGATCGAGATCAAGCGTACTACAGCACCCAAAGTGTCGCGTGGCGCCCATCTGGCAGTCAATGACATCAAAGCGGACCGAAAGATCCTGGTCTATGCCGGCGCACGCGAGGTCCCGGCCGGTGACGGTCTGCGTGCAATGCCTTTGGCCAACGCCGTGGGCCAGCTGCGCAATCTGTAGGGACCTTGACTGCCTCGGGTCCGAAATTCCAGCCACTGTATGCGGCCAGCCAGCGGTAGACTGTACGCTGCGCCGCGTCCTTCCGGACCCCCCGGAACACGAGGTTCTCCCGCTGGAGCTCGGACGGGGATATCTCGCCCCGGAGCAACCGTTCTTCGTCCCGCGCTCGGGCCTTCTCTGCCGCCCGGTTCCTGATGATCGCAGACATCACCGCGCTCCCGACTATACTGACTGATGATGCCCCGGATGAGATGTACGCTGTCACTTGTTCTGATCTACGTTGTCACTTGGTTTGATCCGCCGGGATTATCTTGGACGTGGTGGCATATGGTGGTGTCAATCTGCATTCAAAACTGACCCATCGTGATCATTTAAAAATGACCCACCCGGGGGGTAG
>NZ_JBHUDD010000120.1:0-5922 GCF_042677865.1 Lacimonas salitolerans
CCGACTTCACCGCCGAGCGCTTCTCCTGGTCGGTGGACGAGCCGGCCGTCACCCAGGCCCAACTCTTCGACGGCCGGCTCGCGCTGATCACCAACGCTCCAGACCTGTCCCCCGCCGAAGCCGTGGAGCGCTACCGGGCATTGGCCGATATCGAGCGCGGATTCCGTGTGCTCAAATCCGACATCGAGATCGCGCCGGTCCACCATCGGCTCCCAGATCGTATCCGGGCCCACGCCCTCATCTGCTTCCTCGCCCTCGTCCTCTACCGCGTCATGCGCATGCGCCTTAAGGCAAAGGGCCACACCGCCAGCCCCAGAGCGGCACTCGACCTCCTCGCCCGCATCCAGAAACACACCGCCCATATCGGCGCGCGCACCTTCAACGGCACCAGCACAACCACCCCGGAGCAACTCAACCTCTTCGACGCCCTGAGCCTACCGAAACCCAACTGACGCTGTCTGTCGTCACACAAACGCCAAACGGGCGTCAACAATATCAATTACTTGCAAGATTAACTGTCGAAGATGGGGATCGAGGGGCCGAGCGGTCAGCGGCGGCGCGGAGCGCGGCGGAGAGCATGATGCCGGGAAACAACGATGCAGCTTTCGGGACGACCGACCGGCAGCAACGGGCCGCAACCTGCCATTCTCGAAAAGCTGCGCATTCGGGCTTTGGCTCGGCACGCATCAGGGCTCTGGTCACCGCCCCATGGCGCCGATGCATAATTTCAAATGAATAGAAGGTCGTCACTTCCATGTTACATCTAGCACTTACGCGTCAAGGAGATCGGGTCCCAACTAGCTATATCTTCAGGAGTTCATGATGAACCGCACTGCCTACTTAGCCTCCGCGATTGTCCTCGCCTCTTTCGCCGCTGCCCCGTCTTTCGCACAGGAAGACTGGCGCGAGACATACTCAACCCTCACCTTCGGCCTTTCGACCGGGGAAAACCAGCAAAGCGCCGCGCAGCGTTGGGGTGCAATGGCGCCCTACCTCGCAGAGTGCCTTGGCATCGAGGAAGTTGTTGTGCGTATCGGCAACGACTATTCGGCGATCATCGAGTCGATGGTGCAGGGTGACGTGCAGCTGGCATGGTATGGCCCGGCCCAGTACGCGATCGTTCATGACCTGCTTGACGGCGATGTGGTGCCCGTTGCGATGGACGTATCGCCGCAAAACGACCTTGGCTACAAATGGGTGATCGCGGTGAAGGCCGACAGCCCCTACCAGACGCTCGAAGACCTGAAAGGCAAGACTTTGGGCTGGGGCACGCCGACCTCGACCTCGGGTTATGTTCTGCCCATGCAGCATTTCCGCGAAATCGGTTACGTGAACGAGGCCAACGAGCCCATCCATTTCGGGGCGCTCGTGCAGACTGGCAGCCATGACAACGGCCTGGTGTCGGTTGTGCAGGGCACGATTGATGCAACGACCAACTGGTATTATTCGCCCGCGGCAGGCTCGCATACTCGCGCAGCGGGCAACGGCCTCATCAAGCTTGAAGATATTCGCTTCATCCACGAATCCCCGATGGCGCCGAACGCTCCCTTCACAACGCGCAAGAGCTACCCCGATGACATGAAGGCCAAGATGTCGGAATGCTTCATCAACATGCGCTACTCCGCACCCGAGGTGTACGAGGTTGTTACCAAGGATGTCTTTGGCGGCTTTGCTCTGGTGCAACCCGAGGCCTACGACCCCTTCGTTGCCATCCGTCAGGCCGAAAAGCGCCAGTAAACCGCAACGAGGGGGCGAGAATATGAGTCTTCGCCTTCAGGGTGTGGGCCGCCGTTTCGGCAATACTCAGGCCGTCAGCGATGTGTCGCTGACGGTCGAACAGGGAGAGATGATCGCGGTTATCGGGCGTTCGGGGGCGGGCAAGTCGACGCTCCTGAACATGATCAACCGCCTTATCGACCCGAGCGAAGGCGAAATCATGAACGAGGGGCGCGATATTGCAAAGCTTCGCGGCGCCGAGTTGCGCGCATGGCGGCGCCAGACGGCGATGATTTTTCAACGCTTCAATCTTGTTCAGCGGCTCGACGTTTTGACCAATGCCATGACTGGCAGGCTCGACTTTCCGCCGCGCGCGGCAAAGCTTTTTGGATGGTTTTCGGACAGTGATCGCGATGCGGCCATCGACGCGTTGGCAGCGCTCGAGATGGATGCGCATGCTCTCAAAAGGGCTGACCAATTGTCAGGCGGGCAACAGCAGCGTGTGGCCATCGCCCGCGCCTTGGTGCAAGAGCCCCGCATCATTCTTGCCGACGAGCCTGTGGCATCGCTCGACCCGCTCAACGCAGAGGGTGTGATGAGCGCGCTGCGCAAGATCAATCGCGAGCGCAACATTACGGTAATCTGCAACCTTCACTCGGTTCCGCTCACGCGCGCATGGTGCGATCGGGTGATTGGGCTGTCGCAGGGGCGGGTGGTTTTCGACGGCAGTGTCGCAGCGCTGGACGAAGAGGCGCTGCTCACCATCTATGGCAGCCGCGACGCATTGCAGGAAGCCGCGTGAGCGAGCTTGTGCACCGCGCGCGCTTTGCCGCAGCCTGGCGAACCGAGCAGCGCCGGGTCTGGCGCAACTGGGCCGTCGGGCTGGGCATCATGGCCATAACGATAGGGGCCGCCGCCAACCTCGGAGAGGTTGACCTCGCTCGCTTGTGGGAGCGCCTTCCACGTTTTGGCAGCTATTTCGGGCGGATGGTCCCCCAGCTTTCGCTAGAGACCTTTGCAGCCGACATGGCGCGCTGGTACTGGAATGTTGGCTCATGGCTAAAGGCGCTGTGGCAGACCATTCTGATCGCGATTTATGCAACGATCTTTGGCGTTGCCGGCGCCTATGTCTTCTCATTCCTCGCGGCACGTAGCCTCACGCCGTCGCCGCTGGCCTGTTTTACCGCGCGCAGAGTTCTTGAAATAGCGCGAACCGTGCCCGAGCTAGTGTTCGCCGTTCTCTTTGTTTATGCCTTCGGTATTGGCCCTCTAGCCGGGGTTCTGGCCATTGCAATTCACAGTTTCGGCGCGCTCGGCAAGCTTTTTGCGGATGTGGCGGAGAATGCAGATGGGGAGCAGGTGCGCGGCATCCGGGCAACCGGGGCAAGCTGGGCCCAAACCATGGTTTGGGGTGTCACGCCCCAAGTCGCACCAGACTATCTGGCCTATCTGTTGCTGCGACTTGAGATCAACGTGCGCGCTGCCTCTGTTCTGGGCTTCGTCGGTGCGGGTGGGATCGGGCAAGAGCTCTACAGCGCGATCAAGCAGTTCAAGCTTACAGACGCCTCAGCCATCGCGCTTTTGCTTATTGCGGCCGTGATCGTCGTGGACACGGCATCAAGCTGGCTGCGCGGTCGCATGATTGGCCGCGAAGGGCTGAGCTCGCGATGAAGCGTGCAACATCCCATTGGCGCGCCAAGCGCCCGGAACTGTTTCCGCCGCGAGGACCGCGCGCATGGGTGCGTTGGGCCTTGATCATGATTGGCATTGTTTTCTTTTTTCTGGGGCTGGAGCAGCTTGGCTTTGGATGGAGCCGCTTGGTCGCTGGGGGCTCGCGCCTTGGGACGACCTTCGCGTTGATGGTTCCCCCCGTGCTGAACGGGCAGGAATGGGTTTATCTGAAAGCGATCGGCGAGACGCTGGCAATGGCCTTCCTTGGGACGCTGGTTGCGGCAGTGCTTGCAATACCGCTTGGCTTCATGGGAGCTCGCAACATCATGCCTTTCGGCCCGCTACGCTTCATTCTGCGGCGCTCTTCGGATGTGGTGCGCGGGCTTGACGCACTGATTTGGGCCATCTTCTTTGTCTCGGTGGTTGGGCTGGGGCCGTTTGCGGGCATTTTGGCGATTGCCGTCAACGATACGGCCGTGCTGACAAAGCTGACATCGGAAGCGCTGGAGAACATCGATCGCGAGCAAACGCGCGGCGTGCGGGCTACCGGCGCGGGCCCTCTAGGGGTTGCGCGATTTGGGGCGCTGCCGCAGGTCTTTCCCGTTCTGCTTGGCAATGCGCTTTATTTTCTGGAATCGAATGTTCGCTCAGCAACCATTCTTGGCGTCGTCGGCGCGGGCGGCATCGGATTTTTTCTGATGGACCGAATGATGCTCAGCGCTTGGCGCGAGGTTTCTGCGATTGTTCTCATGATCCTCGTCACCGTGGCAGTCATCGATGTTATCAGCGGGCGGCTTCGGGCGCGGCTCATCGGCAGGCAAGCATGATCGCCTTTGCCCCTGCCGACAGTCAGCTGCGCCGGGTTTTTAAAACAGTAAACAGGGTGCGCAGGACCGGCTGAAAGAAGAGACCCCGATGATTGCCTTTGCCATGGAATTGGCCGATGTCGCGCGCAAGATGGTTGCACAAGCGGCTGTGCCGCAAGTCGAACTCAAAGCCGACCGCAGTTTTGTTACCGCCACGGACCGCGCTGTTGAAGTGCGCTTGCGCGAGATGATCCGCACGCGGTTTCCGCAGCACGGGATCATGGGGGAGGAGGGGCAAAACATCATACCCGACGCCGATCAAATCTGGGTGTTGGACCCGATCGACGGAACAGCGGCCTTTGTTGCCGGCGTGCCGATGCACGGAACGTTGATCGCGCTCTTGCAGGGCGGCGTGCCCGTTCTGGGGATCATTGACATGCATGTGACGGGGCAGCGCTGGGTGGGCGCGGCAGGCCAGCAGACCCTTTGTTACCACCTTGACAAAACAACAATCTGCCAGACGCGCAAAGGGCTGGCGATGAAGAACGCGATCATGTCCTCCAGCAATCCGGATTTCTTTGATGTGACGGAACGGCCGGCGCTCGATGCTCTGCGAGGCGCCACCGCCTGGCGGGTTTGGGGAGCCTCCTGCATGGCCTACGGTTTGCTGGCATCTGGTCGGATAGATCTTGCGCTTGATACCGCGCTGGCTCTTCATGACTGGGCACCCTTTGCCCCCATCATCGAGGGCGCAGGCGGCCGCGTGACCGACTGGCAAGGCCGCCCCTTGCGCCTTGATAGCGGGCCGCAAGTTCTCGCCGCGGGTGACGCAAAGCTACATGGCCTAGCACAGGCCATGATCTCGGCTTGATGTTGTCAAACCGGCGTCATCATAAAACCGCATGGATCAGGCTCAGGACACCGCTGCGCCCTGCCCTCGGGGCCGGTGACGCACGCCCCTTTTTTAGCTTGCCACCAGCTGCAGACTTTCAGCAGCGTCAACGAAGGAAATAGTGGGCCATGACCCAAGCAGACGGCACATTGCGCCCCTTGCCGCTTCCCGAAAACGTGCCCGGCCGCATCTGGCTGACGGCAATGCCCGGGCGGTTTGAAAAACTGGCCGTCTTTCTGGGTTCAGCCGAGAATGTTGGTGCAACAGACATTGTCTGCCTTGTCACTGATGAAGACATAAAGGCCATGTCACCCGAATATGCTCAGGCCAGACTGTCAGACGCGTTATCCTTGACACGAAGAGACCACCCCATCCCCGATCGGGAACTGCCTCAGGATGAAGCCGAGTTTCAGGGGCTCATTATGGAAATTTGCGCGGGTCTACATGAAGGACGGCGCATGATCGTGCATTGCGCGGCAGGTATCGGGCGCACGGGTCTTCTTGCCCAGCAGATCCTCATGGCTTTGGGTCTGGAGCCGAGCCAGGCGCATCTTGACGTTCGTGAAGCGGGTTCAGGGCCAGAGAACGCCGCGCAGAAAGACTTTTGCAAGAAACCGTTCGTTCAGTTTCGCCCGTGACCCGCCTGGCCTGCGGGTTGCAACGCACGTCTGGGGGGCTGCGATATCCCGTCTCGTTGAGCCTGGCTGTCATTAGGCCGTGATAAACGGTTGTTAGATTATGGAACTAATTCAGCTCAACCGTCTGTGTGATCCGACGAGCAAGTTGGGGTGTCTGCGCTGGCTCGAAACGGTTGCAATACCCGCGATGCCCAGGGAC
>NZ_JBHUDD010000121.1:2500-6085 GCF_042677865.1 Lacimonas salitolerans
TCGCCTGACTGTTTGCCCGTCCAATCGGACGTCGCTTCGCAAGAAGCTTTGACATCGTTTAGAGAGAAATCAACAACTTGCTTGGTTGCCTGGAGTAACAGGTGACCTGAGGCGCGCAAGCGCCGGAAAAAGAGCAACGTTGTCCAAGTCAAGTACACTAACCAAGACCGGTCCGCACGGATCGGTCATGTTCCTGCCGTACAGCGGCAGGAGCGGGATAGTTTGCTTTTGATCGGAAAGCGCGAGCTTGAGATTTCCATTGTCCGCGGGTTGCGGCGGGGCGTGAAAGCGTCCTCAAGCAGCCCTCCGGGCGGTAGGACAATCACTCAAGTCTTTCTCTTTCTGGATCAAATCAAGCGCGAGAAGGGCGTTTGGTGAATGCCTTGGCAGCAAGAGGCGATGAAGGACGTGATACTCTGCGATAAGCCATGGGGAGCCGAGAATAGGCTTTGATCCATGGATCTCCGAATGGGGCAACCCACCTGATTGTTTGATATAATTGCACTCCGGTGCAGCCTATATCAGGCAAAACCAGGTACTTCCTACCTGAATACATAGGGTTGGAAGAGCAAACCCGGGGAACTGAAACATCTAAGTACCCGGAGGAAAGGAAATCAATTGATACTCCCCTAGTAGCGGCGAGCGAACGGGGACCAGCCGAGCCTTGATTGTGAATAGAATGGTCTGGAAAGGCCAACCATAGTGGGTGACAGTCCCGTATATGAAGCATGACAGGACGTATTAAGTAGGGCGGGACACGTGAAATCCTGTCTGAAGATCGGGGGACCACCCTCGAAGGCTAAGTACTCCTTGCTGACCGATAGTGAACCAGTACCGTGAGGGAAAGGTGAAAAGCACCCCGACGAGGGGAGTGAAACAGTACCTGAAACCGAACGCCTACAATCAGTCGGAGCCCCCTTGCGGGGTGACGGCGTACCTTTTGTATAATGGGTCATCGACTTGGTCTCACGAGCAAGCTTAAGCCGATAGGTGTAGGCGCAGCGAAAGCGAGTCTTAATAGGGCGCATGAGTTCGTGGGATCAGACCCGAAACCGAGTGATCTAGGCATGGCCAGGTTGAAGGTTGGGTAACACCAACTGGAGGACCGAACCCACATCCGTTGAAAAGGATCGGGATGAGCTGTGCCTAGGGGTGAAAGGCCAATCAAACTCGGAGATAGCTGGTTCTCTGCGAAATCTATTTAGGTAGAGCGTCATCCGAATACCCCGGGGGGTAGAGCACTGGATGGGTAATGGGGCCCCACAGGCTTACTGATCCTAACCAAACTCCGAATACCCGGGAGTACTAGATGGCAGACACACGGCGGATGCTAACGTCCGTCGTGGAGAGGGAAACAACCCTGACCCTCAGCTAAGGCCCCCAATTCATGGCTAAGTGGGAAAGCAGGTGGGACGACCAAAACAACCAGGAGGTTGGCTTAGAAGCAGCCATCCTTTAAAGATAGCGTAACAGCTCACTGGTCTAAACAAGTTGTCCTGCGGCGAAGATGTAACGGGGCTCAAGCCATGAGCCGAAGCTAGGGATGCACATAGTGCATGGTAGCAGAGCGTAGTGTGACATAGGACTTGTCCTCTTCTATCGCCTCGATGCGACAGCGCGGTCAAACGCGCTCAAGCAGCGAAGCGGTAGCGCAGGATACAGTCTTTTCTGTGAAGCCGGCGTGTGAGCGATCCGGTGGAGAGATCACTAGCGAGAATGATGACATGAGTAGCGACAAAGGGAGTGAGAGACTCCCTCGCCGAAAGTCCAAGGGTTCCTGCTTAAAGCTAATCTGAGCAGGGTAAGCCGGCCCCTAAGTCGAGGCAGAAATGCGTAGACGATGGGAATCAGGTTAATATTCCTGAGCCAGGAGGATGTGACGGATCTCGAAGATTGTTCCCACTTATCGGATTGTGGGGGCCGTTCAGAGGTTCCTGGAAATAGCCCTCCATCAGACCGTACCCTAAACCGACACAGGTGGACTGGTAGAGAATACCAAGGCGCTTGAGAGAACGATGTTGAAGGAACTCGGCAAAATACCTCCGTAAGTTCGCGAGAAGGAGGCCCGGTTCCTAGGCAACTAGGGGCTGGGGGCACAAACCAGGGGGTGGCGACTGTTTACTAAAAACACAGGACTCTGCGAAGTCGCAAGACGACGTATAGGGTCTGACGCCTGCCCGGTGCCGGAAGGTTAAAAGGAGAGGTGAAAGCTTTGAATTGAAGCCCCGGTAAACGGCGGCCGTAACTATAACGGTCCTAAGGTAGCGAAATTCCTTGTCGGGTAAGTTCCGACCTGCACGAATGGCGTAACGACTTCCCCGCTGTCTCCAACATCGACTCAGCGAAATTGAATTGCCTGTCAAGATGCAGGCTCCCCGCGGTTAGACGGAAAGACCCCGTGCACCTTTACTACAGCTTCACACTGGCATCAGGCCATGCATGTGCAGGATAGGTGGTAGGCTTCGAAGCAGGGACGCCAGTTCCTGTGGAGCCTCCCTTGAGATACCACCCTTGCATCGCTTGATGTCTAACCGCGGACCGTTATCCGGTTCCGGGACCCTGTGTGGCGGGTAGTTTGACTGGGGCGGTCGCCTCCTAAAGAGTAACGGAGGCGCGCGAAGGTTGGCTCAGAGCGGTCGGAAATCGCTCGTTGAGTGCAATGGCAGAAGCCAGCCTGACTGCGAGACTGACAAGTCGAGCAGAGACGAAAGTCGGCCATAGTGATCCGGTGGTCCCAAGTGGGAGGGCCATCGCTCAACGGATAAAAGGTACGCCGGGGATAACAGGCTGATACTGCCCAAGAGTCCATATCGACGGCAGTGTTTGGCACCTCGATGTCGGCTCATCTCATCCTGGGGCTGGAGCAGGTCCCAAGGGTACGGCTGTTCGCCGTTTAAAGAGGTACGTGAGCTGGGTTTAGAACGTCGTGAGACAGTTCGGTCCCTATCTGCCGTGGGTGTAGGATACTTGAGAGGAGTTGCCCCTAGTACGAGAGGACCGGGGTGAACGATCCACTGGTGGACCTGTTATCGCGCCAGCGGTAGTGCAGGGTAGCTATGATCGGAAAGGATAACCGCTGAAGGCATCTAAGCGGGAAGCCCCCCTCAAAACAAGGTATCCCCGAGGGCCGTGGAAGACCACCACGTCGATAGGCCGGAGATGTAAGCGCAGCAATGCGTTCAGTTGACCGGTACTAATGGCCCGATAGGCTTGATTTGATCCAGTAACAGAAAGACTGAAAACAAATCAAAGCAAACACATCCCTACAATACTCGGACAACGGTTGTTGATATCTCTCGGCGTGCCAAAACA
This sequence comes from Lacimonas salitolerans, assembly GCF_042677865.1. Classification (NCBI taxonomy): domain Bacteria; kingdom Pseudomonadati; phylum Pseudomonadota; class Alphaproteobacteria; order Rhodobacterales; family Paracoccaceae; genus Lacimonas; species Lacimonas salitolerans. The sequence continues at coordinate 5,813 of NZ_JBHUDD010000121.1, forward strand.
CACCGAGAGAACGAGGTTTTTCCTCGGTTTGGTGGTCATAGCACGAGCAAAACACCCGATCCCATCCCGAACTCGGCAGTTAAGTGCCGTCGCGCCAATGGTACTGCGTCTCAAGACGTGGGAGAGTAGGTCACCGCCAAACCTAGAAAAAACCTCAATAAACTCTCAAATACGATACTTACCAAACAAAACACCGCGGGGTGGAGCAGCCCGGTAGCTCGTCAGGCTCATAACCTGAAGGTCGTAGGTTCAAATCCTACCCCCGCAACCAAA
>NZ_JBHUDD010000122.1:0-6187 GCF_042677865.1 Lacimonas salitolerans
CAAGCAAATGACCGGAAACCAAACCACCCACACAAACCGCGAAATAGCCGAAAAAACTCGAGATACTGGGACGTGCTCGGGTAGAGGTATCGGCACACGGGATCGTCAATAAAGCAATGCGTCATCAGCTTGATAGCTGCTTCGAATTGAGCAGGATTCGCCGCTATTACCTTCATATTGACCTGCTCTTGAACATTACCTTTGGGCTAGCCTTCGTACTCTGAGAGGCTGCTCACGGAAATCACCCAAGCTCCGTTCTCATTGCGTTCGAATACATTCAATGAAAACCCTTCGTTTGGCGGATCTCCGTCGGAAAAACGCGCAACGCACCAAGAGCTTTCCCTGTCAGAACCTGCGCGTAAAATATCCAGCGTCTTGTCAGCACCACCTTCAGAGACCCAATTACGATGTACATCTTCAATTGCGTCGCGGCCCTCCACAGGCGCTGCATAGGAAGAGTACAACACAGCGTTCAATGCAAAGCATGCCGCACATCCTGCGGCATCTTTTTTACGGTAGGCCTCCAGATACTTTTGAAGCAGCACCCGCATTTCGCCAGTCGTCGCCATTGGTGCTCCCGACCCCTCAAACGCTTTGGTGAGATGCTGAACCATTTGTAAGTCAAAGTAAAAGGATTATGCCAAGCCGACGGAAAAGGCGGGAGGCAAGAAGGGCTCTCCGCAGACTTTCGCTGCAACTTACACGAATTGCCGCTATCATAAATCCGCCTGGACTTTGCAAACACCCCTCCCTGAACCGCCCGCGGCGGTATATTGTGTACCGCCGACGATCTGTCGCAGACCGTGCTGGCTTACCTCGGGATCACGGCTTCTTGTCGGCCACCGTCGGATCGTCGGGTGCTTGAACCCGGCTCACACGGGTCGATGATGTGCCGGCGGCAAGGCCGATGTCCGACGCCTCCCGAAACAGTGCAACCCGCCCGTTCTCGGCAGAGCGCCGCAAGGTGCGGCAAAGCCCCAGCACAGCGTCGACCCTCGTTCCGTTGCCATTGCGCAAATCCGCCAGCAGCCAGCGCACGATCCTCCAGCCGCTGACGAGATGCGCATCGGCGATGACCGGATCTGGGATCAGCCGTGACAAGAGGGCATTGAGGTCCGTCAACACCGCATAGACATCTTCCACATCCATCGGTCTGCCGGACGGGTCCTGTGCGCCAATCAGGCCCAAAGGCCGCGCGATATCCTGCGGGACGCGTGCATCGGGCAGGCGTGCCACAAGGCCCAACAGTTCGCCATGCACGGCAAAATGCATCCCGCGCTGCGCCGGATCCAGCGGGCTCACCACCGAACCGACACCGGTGCGCACGTCGATCAGCCCTTCATAGGCCAGTCGCTGCAACGCCTGCCGCACCGGGGTGCGGGACACACCGAACTCGTCCGCCAGCACGCCTTCGAGCAGCAGGGATTGCTCGTCCTGCGGCTGCAGGCAGATCCGTTTGCGGATGGCATCCGCGATGTCATCGGCGCGTGGCTTGGTGGCGTGGAAGGTCATTCGTGTCTCCTCCCGGAGCAGGCAAGTGTCACAGGTCCGACATACCGCCTGTATACAAGTATGCAGAAACTATATTGCACAGGTCTCTTCCATGCAACACGCGCCGCCGCCCGCCCGCCGATCCGCACCCGACCGGCTCGGGTACGCGATTGTCGGGGCCATCCTGCTTGGCCTTTCGATGCTTGGAGTCAATATCTGGCTGAACATGCAAGCGGCGGGCGTGACGCCGGGATACGGGTTTCTGACGCAGACCGCTGGCTTCGACCTGAGCGAAAGCCTGATCCCTTATGATGCCGGCGACAGCTATGGGCGGGTGATCCTTGCCGGTCTGCTCAACACGGTGTTTCTGGCCATATGCGGTCTGGTGCTGGCCACGGGTCTGGGCGTTGTGATGGGATTGGTCAGCGTGACACCCAGCCCGGCGGGCCGCATGATCGCGCTGCTTTACGTCGAACTGTTCCGCAACCTGCCCAAGATCCTCGTGCTGCTGGTGCTGTATGTCGTCGCGGTGCGCGGCCTGCCCCCGGTGCGCGAGGCGTTGTCGATCGGGCCGCTGCATCTGACCAACCGGTCGATCTACATGCCCGTGATCGAAGCGGATGCCCGGCAACTCTGGCTGCTGGTGCCGGTGGCCGTCGCGGTCGCGTTTGCCGTGCTGTGGCACCGTCGCGCGCACCGCATCAAGCGTGACACGGGCAAGGACGTGGCGGTTCTGCCGGTGGTCCTTGCGGGGCTGCTCGGGTTTCCGGCGGTTTTCGCCTTGCTGGCCGGTCTGCCGCTGGTGCCCAGCCTGCCGGAGTTCCAGCGGTTCGATTTCGAAGGCGGTGCGCGGCTTTCGGTGCAGTTCATGGTGGTTCTGGTCACGCTGGGGCTGTACCACGGCGCGCAGATCGCCGAGGTGGTGCGCGGCGGCATCCTGTCGGTGCCACAGGGCCAGGTCGAGGCCGCGCGGGCGCTTGGCCTGACACCGCGACATGTGACGCGTTTCGTCATCCTGCCACAGGTGCTGCGGATCGTGATCCCGCCAATGATCAACCAGTATGTGAACCTGATCAAGAACACCTCGATCGCCATCGCCGTCGGTTATTCCGACCTGATGTCCATCAGCGGCACGATCATCAACCAGACATTCCGACCGCTCGAGATGATGCTGATCACCATGGGGCTTTATCTTGGCCTCTGTCTTGTCGCGTCCTCGCTGATGAATCGCCTGAACGACAGGCTGCGCGCTCGCAGCGCCGGAGGTGCCACGTGATCCCGCCATCCCCACCCCCCGAGGCGCGTCGCGACGTCCTGCGGCAATGGGCCGGCACGCCGGTGACGGCCCTTGTATCGCTGGTCAGCGCCGCCGTGGCGCTTTACGTCATCTGGGCAGTGGTGGATTGGGCCATGATCTCGGCAGTCTCCCCCACGCGACCGATGGAGGATTGCGCCGGGGCCTCGGGGGCGTGCTGGCGCTTCTATCTCGAAAAAAGCCGCTTCATGCTGTTCGGCACCTATCCCTATGCCGAGCATTGGCGCCCTGCATTGGTGTCTGTCCTGCTGCTGGGGCTGTCCGCGCTGGTGGGGCTGCGGATCACCGGGCGGCTGCGCTGGCTGCGGCCGCCGATGCTTGTGGCGCTGTGGGCCGGGGTGATCCCGCTGGCCTTCGTGCTGATGGGGGGCGGCGCGGGCGGGCTTCTGGCCGTCGACATGTCCCGCTGGAACGGGATGCCGGTTCTGCTGATCCTGTCGGTCATCGCCATCGCGCTTGCCTTTCCGCTGGGCGTGGCGCTGGCGGTGTTGCGGCACCAGACCCGCTGGCCGGTTCTGCGCCGCGCCGCAATCGTCTATATCGAAGGGATGCGCGGTTTTCCGATGGTCACCGTGCTGTTCGTCGGTGTCTTCGTGCTGCCGCTGACCCTGCCGCCCGACACAAGGATCAGCCCGGTGATGGCGACGCTGATCGCATTGGTGTTCTTTCACGCCTCGTATTTCGCCGAGGATGTGCGCGGGGGTCTGCAATCGCTGCCCGGCAGCCAGCAGGAGGCCGCCTTTTCTCTTGGCCTGTCCTGGGGCAAGACCATGCGCCTTGTGCTGTTGCCACAGGCCCTGTCACGCAGCCTTCCGGCGCTGGTGAACTCGGTGATCGGGGCCTACAAGGATACCTCGCTGGTCGTGGTTCTGGGCATTCACGACCTTACATCGACCGCGCGCATGGCGTTCAGCGAACCGGGCTGGGGTCAGTTCGCGCTCGAGGCCTATGCCTTTGTCGGGGTCTGGTTCCTGTTGTCCTGCGCGTTCCTGTCGTGGGTGGGGCGCGAATTGCACCGTACCGAAGGCGCAAGAAGCCGCTGACCTGTCATGAAATTGAAGAACTATACCTGTATACAGGCAAGGCGTCCCTCGATGCCGACCTTTTCAACAACAGGAGCTTTCCATGCGCCCCGCCCAACTCTTCCTCACCGCTACCAGCTCGATCCTTGCCTTCACGACCGCCCCCGCACTGGCCGGGCCGGTCATGGACGACATCAAGGCCAACGACAGCCTGATCTGTCTGGTCAGCCCCACAGCGCCCGGTTTTTCCGTGCCCGACAGCACGGGCGTGTTTCAGGGTTTCAACGCCGATTTCTGCCGCATGGCTGCTGCGGCGGTTCTGGGCGACGCCGGCAAGGCCGATATCCGTGGCGTCGGTTTTTCCGACTCGATGAAGACCATTGTCGCAGGCGAGGCGCATATGGGGTCACGCTCGATCACCCGCACCGGCACCCGCGATGCAGATGAAGGCATGGCATTCGTTGTCACCACCTTCTTCGACGGTCAGGGCTTCATGGTGCCCAAATCCCTTGGCGTGTCCAGCGCGGCCGAACTCGACGGTGCCAGCGTCTGCGCCGAGGACGGATCGACCACGCTTTTGAACATCGCCGACTGGTTTGGTGCGCAGGGCATGACCTACCGGGTCGAGAATATCGCCGACAAGACCGCCCGGCTCGAGGCGTTCTTTTCCGGCAAATGCGATGTCTACGCCTCGGATGTGACCGCGCTGACCGCCGACCGCCAGCTGGCCGCGACACCCGCAGACTACGTGATCCTGCCCGAGGTCATCTCGAACGAGCCGCTGACGCTGGTGGCGCGTCCGGATCAGGCGTTCGAGGCGGCCCTGTTCTGGGGGTTTCAGGTCATGCTGAACGCCGACAGCCATGGCATCACCTCGGCCAATATCGACGCGATCGTCGCCGATCTGGACAACCAGTCGCCCGCGGTGCAGCGCATGTTCGGCACCGACAGCGCAGCCACCGACATGGCCGCAAAGCTGGGCCTGCCGAACGACTGGGCGTACCAGATCGTCAGCCAGGTGGGCTCCTATGGCGAAGTGTTCGACCGCCATCTGGGTGTCGAGACGCCCTTCGGCCTGAATCGGGCAGAGACGCCCAACGCCCATGCCGCGCATGGCGGGTTGATGTATCCCTATCCGATCCGCTGATCCATGACCTGCGCGCCCCGGCCTTCGGGGCGCGCAATTTTGTTCGGACACGCAATGCGCCAAGACTTGATCGATCTTCATTCCGACAGCTCGGTGCGCGCGATATGCCCGCATCCTCGTGGCGGGCATGTCATCACCATGGGATTTCCCGGTCTGGAAATCGATTTTCGCGGGCAAGCCCTGATCAATCCCGACAGGATCGACGCCACATTAAACCATGCGATGACTGCTGGCATGCGGCTGCTGATCATCCTGACCCAGCCTGATGAATTGCCGCAGGACGCCATCGCGATGCTGCGCCGCGCCGTCCGTGCCCGAGGTTTGCGCGCCATCGCCTTGCCCATCGAGGATTATTCCGTGCCGGGCCTAGCCTTCATGCGGGCCTGGAAACGCCTGTCCCCGGCCCTCGGACCGATATTCGCGTCTGGCGCGTCCGTCGGCATGAGTTGTCATCACGGCGCGGGCCGCAGTGGCGTGGTCGCCGCGATGCATTTGATCGATGCGGGGTGCGCGCCCACGCAAGCGGTGGCCAAGCTGCGCCGCCAGTTCCCCGAGACTGTGGAAAACGATCATCAGCACGGATGGCTGATGGACTATGCGAGGGCCGTGCGGATCAATTCCGTCGGCTGAACACATGCTGGCAAAATCGACGAAAGCAGTTCCTTGCACCCTCCAGAGGCCAGGATCGTCTTTGTTGAAGGATCAGACCATTTCGCAAGTACAACCGAGGCGCCGGCGGCACCGATCTGGCAATCTGGGTACCATCGACATGACAAGCCCGCAGGCCCGAGAAGAACCTTGCGTCTGACAATCCAACGGCCGCCAGTCTTGCCGCGCCGACATCCCGACAAACGAGCCCCTGCAGATTTTTGCGACTGCGCGGCGCCTTATTTTGCGCCGACGGCATTGGTGTCCACGTGCCGATCCTGCGTGATTTTCGTACAGAACGGGCTTGAGATGAACTTCGTCGGAAGTGTCTGATACTTCAGTGTCTTGTGCCTTGGTCCTCATGCCATCTGGCAGCCGGGTCTGGTCCGGTTTTGGAGAAGGACTGCCTTCAGTGTATGAAGCGTAATTGTCTAAATACAATCAAATTTTCACAAAAGTTCGGCATTAGCCCAGCTAAATTTAGTACTACAGTTGCGGATATTGGAGATCTCTGATTCAACTCTATTCGAGGGAATGGGAGGGTTGGGTCATGACTGTATCGGA
>NZ_JBHUDD010000123.1:0-6309 GCF_042677865.1 Lacimonas salitolerans
CGTTCTCATCCTGATTGACGCTGGATTCTCAGCCTGTTTGTCGCGCGGCAGCGATAGGTCGCGCGGCACCCTATCGCTATTCCATCGTCATCGAGAATGCGCGCGAAGAAAACTACTTTACCGAAAAACTGATCGATGCCCTGCTGTGCAGGACGGTACCGATCTACTGGGGCTGCCCCAACATCGGTGACTTCCTTGATACCGATGCGATGATGATTTGCGAAAACATGGCCGACATCCAGCGCGCGATCGCGCAGATGTCCACGGCTGACTATGCCGCGCGCACGGCCGCTCTGGACGCAGCGCGGCAGGTCGCCGCCGGTTACGTGGATTTTTACAAACGGGCGGCAAAGACGGTTCTGGAGCACGGCTGATCCTCGCCGGCCCACGCGGTCAGAGGCCGTGTCGATGCGGCCAGGTCATCCTGCCGTAGCCTCTGCCGGGGTCATCTTTCGCCAAGCACCAGGCGATGCCAGTGCAGATGAGCGATATAGCTTGCACGATACCTGATCGAATGCAGGGCATGGCGCAGCGGGCCACCGGGGTGTCGGCCTTTTGCCTGACTGCGGACCGCCGTGATCGAGCCTGCCTCGGTGCTTTGCTCGCCAAAGGACAGCGGGGGCGGGGACACCATGGCGATCCGCAGATCAAGCTCCCAGAAATGCTTGTGATCCTCGTCGATCGGACGTGACACCGGCAGGGCACAGGCCGCAAGCCGCGCTGCCGCATCGCGCCGGATGGCATAGCCAAGCGTCGTGTTCGGCACCTTGTAGGGCACCGCGATCTCGCGCCCTTGGACAAGGGGGCGACGGTCCAGAAGTTTCTGGCCGACCCTTGCTGAAAACAGCTTTGCAATTTCCCAGTCACCCTCATCCCGGGCAATCGCCTCAAGCACGGCCGCAAGGTCGTCTGCGGCTGCAAAGTCATCTTCGAGGATAATCCCGCCCGGGGCATCGCCGGCCGCTGTCTCTTCCCACAGCGCAACATGGCTGAGATAGCACCCGATCTCGGGACCGATCAGCGGCCGACGCGCGCGCCGCCGACTGGCAGCAGGGTCATGGACCCGCGCCAGATCGTCAGGTGACAGGGCGCGGCCGTTGACGGCCTCGAACCGGGTGAAGGGAATGTTCAGACTGTCAAGCTCGGCCGCTGCGCGGGCCATGCGGGTGGTATTGGACGCCATGTTGATCACATGGACGGGCCATATCATTGCCCGGTCTCCAGAAATTCTTGCCAGCCGGGCGCGGTTGCATCCAGGGCGTCGGTCAGGGTGGCTTGCGGGAACGCCGCGACGATCGACGCATCGCGCGCCACGCCCAGCCGTTCCTTGCTGTCAAACACCGCGCGCAACCGCCGCAACGGCCCCGGTGGCAGGGCCTCGCGCGTCTCGGCCAGCCCCCACAAGGCACCGGACTTCAACCGCGCCCGCCGGCGCACGTAGCGTGAGTCGGGATTGGAATCGAGTTCGTAATTTGCAAACCCTTCGCCCGACTTCAGGTACTTCAGGTGCCAGTAGAACCAGCCTGCGAAGCGGCGCGGAAAATCACCACGGGCGAAGCGTTCGAAACGCGGATCATGGATGAACCGCGTCTGTTCCGTGACGCGGAAATACCCGATATCACCCTTGCCCGAGACCGGCGCGGCAGCCGGAACATGCAACTGTCCTTGCGCGTCACGGATCAGATTGATCCCGGAAAAGCAGTGCATCACGCTGCCATCCGCTCGCCCCGCGCGAATATCCCCAACCATTCGCGCCACGTTATCCGGAATCGCCAGATGGTCATCGTCCAGCTTGACGGCCCATTGATGGCGGGTCTGCGAAAGCGCGAAATTCGAATAGGTGACCAGAGAATTGGGCGAGTCTCCGGGCGTTTTGGCGTGATCCTCGCTGCCAGGCGGTGAAACGCGCGGTGCATAGTGAAACACTCTCAGCTTCGGCCCGTATTCCGACGCCAGCCGCGCAAGAATGTCAGGGGTGGCATCCGTGCACTGGTTATAGACCGCGACAACCTCGTCATAAAACTCGATATGGCTGCGGATCGTCGGTTCCAGAAAATCGGCGCCGTTGCGGGTACGCATGAACGCAGACACACCGGGCAGCCGGTCGGCACCCGACAACATCTCGGGGCTGAACTGGAAATTTTCCACAATCTCGGTCATGTCGGCGGATATCCTCGCTCGTTGCGCACCGTGCTAGCCGCGGTGCCGGCGCAGGTCAACGCACCTGTCGCTTACCCACTCGTGATCCGGCTTTGCACACATTGCCAGCGGCTTGCCCAACTTGTCCGACGGGGCCTATACAGGGGGCTGTACGCGGCCGTAATGAAAGACAATCCATGCGCATTTCCCTGAAGAGTTGGCTGCGCCAGCGCCGCGAACCATGGACAAAGGTATTCTACACCGCGTTTCGCCAATGGCGGGCCGACCGGATGGAGGTCACCCGCATGCAGTTTGCCGGGCTTGGCCCGGAGTCGGTGGTATTTGACGTCGGCGGCTTCAAGGGAAATTGGGCGGCCGATATTCACGATCGCTATGGTGCCCGGCTCCATATCTTTGAACCGCACCCGGTCTTTGCCGAGGAAATCCGCAGCCGTTTTCATGGCAACGATGCAATCGTCACCCATGAGTTTGCCTTGGGTCAGAGCGAGGGTCATTTGACCCTGTCAGATGACGGCGACGCCTCGTCCAGTTTTCGGAATGCAGAGAATACGGTGACAGGTCGGATCGAACCCGTTGCACGGTTTTTCGCCAAAGCCGACATTCCGCGCATCGACCTGGTGAAGGTCAACATCGAAGGCGGTGAATACGAGCTTCTTCCCGCCCTTGAAGAGGCCGGCATCATGCCGCGCATCGGTATATTGCAGGTGCAGTTCCATCTGTTTTCCGCCGATGACATACCGCGTCGCGAGGCCATCAGGACGATGCTGGCGAAAACGCATTCATGCGACTGGAGCTATGATTTCGTTTGGGAGCAATGGTCATTGCGCAGGTCCACATCTGTCGCTGAACCCGAACCGCTGGCAGGACCTTAGCCAAATCACTCTTTGGGCAAACCAACCCCGGGTGCCAGATACCAGTCGTCAAACATGCTGACTTCAGTCAGCACCCTGCGATAACCCGAGGCGGTCAGCAAAGCATGGATGTCGCTTCTGCGCGGTGTGTAATTGTGTTCCACCGTGATCACCTTTGGCATATAGCGGCCAAGGTCGAAATTCTTCAGGATGTCAAATTCACTGCCCTCGGTGTCGATGCTCAGATACTCGAAATGCTCTGGCGCTCCATGTTCTGCGAGCATGTCATCAAGCGACACGGTCGACACCGCATAAGTTTCGGACTCATTGCGTTTCTTTGCGCGCGAGTCGCTTTGCGCATAGCTGTCTATTGTCGAAAGCTCACGCTCGGCGGTTTCGCGAAAGGTCAGTTCTGCGCCGGTCTTGGTCCAGACACAGCGTGTTTCTATAACGGCAGACGGTCGATTGCGGCGCAGCGCCGGATGCCAGCTGCGCGCAGGTTCTGCACAGATGCCACGCCATCCATGTTTGGTTTCAAGCAAATGGCTGTTGGACAACGTAACGCCGTCAGTCGCGCCAAAGTCGACGAAATTCCCGGGCCGGGCCGTGCCCAGAACGTGCAACACGAATGCATCCTGAAAAATCTGTGATCTGGAGTCCACCATATATTTCATGGCTGTCTGCAAAAAGGCGCGCAGGTGGCTTTCGGGCAGATCATTCACAGTGGCCCGAAGATGGGAGAGCGCCAGGATGTGCGCCTTGTGGGATGGGTAGGGACCGTTCTTTCGCCGTTCGCGCAGGCGCAGCACCGCACCGGGAAAGAGTTTTTCTAATACGGCTTTCATCTTCATCGGCTTTCAGGGGAACAAGGGCAGCACCATGCGGTTTCTATACCGGTGTAGCAGCATGGATGGCAACTGCGTGAGCAGATGTCTTGCGCGCAGGCCTCCGTCGAAGATTGCGTGACAGGGTTGGTCCTGGGTTCAGGGCGCGCAACAAGTGTGCCTGAGACCGGCGCCGGTGTCGCAGATTCTGCGTTCCTCTTCGCACAGCTCTGGAATACTGTGACACTTCACGCAGAAGCTCCGGCTGCCCATCCAGCCAAGTATGCCGAGGGAAACTATGATTATCGTTCGGATAAAGGGAGGACTGGGAAACCAGATGTTCCAGTATGCGGTTGGCCGGTCGCTGTCGCTGAAGACCGGGTTGCCGCTGGTTCTGGACAAGCGCCACTATCTGCGCGAACGCGAACATGGCTACGCGTTGAACGGTTTTCGGCTGGCAGATACGCCGGTGGACGCATCACAGCTACCGCCTGCGCCACGCGAAAAACCGCTGCGCCATTGGATATGGCGCCTGATGCGTCGCCAACCGCAGCTTTTGCGCGAGGCAGGGGCAGCCTTTGATCCTGCCATCGTTAAAGTTTCCGGGCCGGCTTGGATCGAAGGCTATTTTCAGTCCGAGCGTTATTTCGCAGACCATGCGGAAACGATCAGGGCCGAACTCACGCCCCTGTCCCCGCCAGACCCCGAGAACGCCCGCTGGCTTGCCGAGATCGATGCAGAGCCACGCGCGGTCTCGCTGCATGTGCGTCGCGGAGATTACGTGCGCAATGCCCAGTTCGCGGCCACCCATGGCAGTTGCACACCAGCCTATTACGCGCGCGCGCTCGATCATGTCGCAAATCGGATGGGTGCCGCACCGGTGATCTATGCGTTCTCCGACGATCCCGACTGGGTGCGCGAGAATTTGCGTCTTCCTGCCGAAATCAGACTGCCTGACCACAACGACGCCACGCGCAACGTCGAAGACCTTCGCCTGATGAGCGCCTGCCGGCACCACATCGTTGCCAACTCTTCCTTTTCCTGGTGGGGTGCCTGGCTGAACCCGCGCCCCGACAAGATTGTCGCCGCACCGGCGCGCTGGTTCGCCGACCCGGCTTATCTCAATCCCGACATCTGGGCAGAAGGCTGGGCGCGCATCGAGGGATAAGACGATTGCACCCAACGGCGGCAAATGGATCAGGCTTCGAAAAGCTCGCTTGGCGAAATGAGTAGACAGAACGTTCGGCGACAGACCCGCCTTGCCGAGCGCGCCGGACAAAAAATCGTTCTCCAGTGTCAGGTCTCAGATCTTGGGATGCAGGGTCTTCACGTCGATTACCGGTTCCGGCCCCGCCTTCGCAGCTTTGCCGAACATCTCCGTCGCGCCCTCAAGCAGCTTATCCCGCCACTGCTTGATATGGTGTGGAAGGACATCGAGATCCTGCGCCAGCTCGATCAGCGTCTTCTCACCCTTGATCGCTGCAACCGCCACTTTCGCCTTGGATGCCGTGCTGTGATTCCCGCGCGAACGTCTTGCCATGGTCTTCTCCTTGCTCGCAGCGTCATGCAGCTGTTGCACGGAAAATCCACTTATCCCAGCTGTTCAGATTTCCGGAAACACATCTGAGCGATCTGAAGGCCGGGCTCGGGGCCACCGTCATCCCTCATTCGCTGAGTGTCATCGGCCCGGTTTTCGGGGCTTGTCGGGCACCTTGTTGGCGGCGCTCGAAGGTGACGACACTGTCATAGCAGGCAATGAAGTTCGTCGAACGGGTAAAATCCGTGACGGGTAATGCTCTCTTGGTGTGAACGGCGTTGATTTCGTCGAGTTTGTCTTTCACGAATTCCATGAAGCTGCCGTCACGTTTCAGGCCGCCATCGAATTGTGGCCAATAACAGGTATGTGTGTCTTCGACCATGTAGACGCCATCGGATGCAATCCGATGATACACCATCTCGAACGTGCGGATCATGTGGTTCATGATATGGCTACCGTCATCCAGAACAATGCTGATATTTGGGTACTTTGCGAAGATCTGTTCGATGATCTCGGGGTCGTCCTGGCTGCCGATGAACACGTCGATATCCTGGTCTGCATGGCGCTTGCAGTCGGGGTTGATGTCCAGTCCGATGATCTTGCAGCCGGGTCCGAAATACTCTTTCCACATCTGCAAGGATCCGCCACCGGCGACGCCGATTTCCAGCATCACGGGTGATGTTCCGCGGAAGCGTTCGAAATGGCGTTCGTAGATATCAAAGTAATGCAGCCATTTATGCAGGCGTTTTTTCGAATTGTTGAGGAAGTAGCGGTGAAGAAAACCGTCTGACATATGGCGTGCTCTTTTGCGACAAGTGACAATATTCCAGAGAACGGGCATATTAGACGCGTGTTTAGTACTACAGTTGCGCATTATGGCGAGTCTTTCGATGTGCGATGGCGGCAGCGACTTGATGCTCGCGTCGCCACCGCGACC
>NZ_JBHUDD010000124.1:0-6760 GCF_042677865.1 Lacimonas salitolerans
CGTAATGATCGAGGACGCGCCATATCCGGTCGTCTCCGACCTCAAGCAGGTCAGCAATGGTCTTTATCGGCATCTCGCGGGCACCCCGAACGCGCTCATCAGATCGCCTCGATTCACATGCCCCTCCCAAAACAGGCGGAACTCGATGAATTCGAGCCGCTGCTCGACTCCCCACCGAAGATCTGCCTTCTCTGTTTCCACCATGCACTCCCAGCGACATGATCCGTCTCGTAACTAGGCGAGCCCAGTTACTTGACCTTCGATCAAGCTATCTGAGAAGTGGCGTGGGTTCAATCGAAATTGGGAGAGCCAGTGCGCAGGCAGGCACGGAGGGAAGTATGACGTCCGTAACGCAGCCGGCTTTCATCCAGGAGCGGTGTCAGGCACCGGCCTGCTGCGCGTGGCCGGGGTCCAAGGTGCTGGAGCGCATCACCGTCCGGCGCGTTTTCCGAAGCTGCGCATGGTCATGAAGAGCGAAGTTCTGCGAAAGCGAAGATTCACCCGCAAATTCGAAGGCGTACTGGCGCAATGTGGGGCATACTTCGAGCGAGTTTGTCGAAGAGTCCTCTCCCTCCGCCACTTGCACATCGCAAACCCGAGATGAGCCCGTAACGGGGCCTTTTTTCTTTCTGTTTCAAAGGGGTTTAGCGAAGCCATCCGACTTTCGGAGACTGGCGTTTCGGCCGAAATCGGTCTCTGAACGCCCGGCGTCTCTTTCCATCCGCCCTTCACCCAAATCGAGACGGATTCAAAAGATCACGCGATTTCAGCATGTTGGGGAAATGGACCTACGCCGCAGTTGAAGCGGGTTCATCTGCTCTCGGTGCGAACAGAGACACCCGAAGGCGGCGTTCCACAGCGCAATCGCGCGCAAGACCGCGTGAAGCCATTGGCGTCAAACAGCCTTTCGCCTAATGGGTAGGGTGATGGCTCATGATCGGCAGCCGCAGCATTTGGAGGTACAGTGATGGCGCCCCGAGGAAACGCCCGTGGTCTTGATGACTGGTCTCGTCGGGATCCATGGCGCGAGCGCATGGGGGAATTGGTCGAACGGCACATCCGACGTGCCTGCGACCTGAACGACATCGACATCTACGATCTGCAGGACGTGATCGGCGAACATGCCATGGCGGCAGTTGACTGCGCCTTTTCGGATTTGTGCACGGTGATCTGGGAGGATGGCAGCAACCTCGCCAACGATTACCTCAAGCGGCGGGGCTGGAAGGAAACAGCGATTAACCGCGCCTACATCGAGGCGCTCCGGGATTCGATGATGAGCCTCTATGAGGTCAGCGATGTTCGCCGCGGAGAGAGCTTTCTGGCGCGCGACCTTGTGCGGGGCGGTGACCCGATACGAGTGACCGAACGGACAGCCACGAAGACGCTGGTTCAATGGGACGTCATCGCTACCCGCATCGTCACCGTTCGGGGCGTTGTAAAGATGGCTGGTGCGGTGTTGGCTGTGGACCGAGGGCTTGCAGACGAGATGCTGGCGCTCATCCGGCGCACGCAGAGCCGCGCTTCGGAGGCGGCAGCCAATACTCCCGCCGCGTTAGACCCAATACTACGAGCGAGGCTCGAGGCCGAACTGGCCAAAGAAGACACGCTGATGTCGGTGGCGGCTCCCATGATCACGACACTCTGGCTGAACGACACGATCCAACGCTGCCTCGCACCAATGCCTGAACTGGCCAACAGCGATGGCGAGAAGCTGGAGTTCATGACATTGCACTATCGTCTGTTGCCTGGCCTCACGGCGGCCAATGTGGCGGAGGCTCTCGCCGGCACACCTGACATGCGTGATGAAGAAGATGGGCAGCATTGGATTTGGTTCGCGCCGGAGAAGTCGAACCGCAAGGGACGCAAGACCCCCCAAACTGGAGAGATCGATACGGGACGCACGATCTATGGGCATCTGACGCTTAGCCCGTCCAAGCTTGAGGTCATGGTCAATTCCGAAGCCCGCGCGACGCGCATCCGAGACATCCTGGCGCCAATCCTCGATGGTCTGGTCAGCGATCCGTTAATCGAGCGTGTCACGCCTGAACAGGCCATGGCCGCGAGAGGTGGGGCTTCAGCACCCAAAGTCCAAAGCCTTCCTGAAGGCATGAGCCCGAAGGATATGCGCGAGGCCGTGCATCAGGTGCTCGATCGCCAGTATCGAAATGTCCTCAGCCAAAAGGTACCCATGTTGGGCGACAAGACGCCGAGACAGGCTGTGCGGAGCGCGAAGGGGCGACTGGCCGTCGCCAACTGGCTGAAGGGCTTCGAGCAAAACAATGCCCGGTTGCCTGCGGACGACCCGATGCATGATTACGACTTCAGCTGGATGTGGGAGGAACTTGGCATTACCGACCTGCGGTCGTGACTGTTTTTTCGCCGACGGCCTGCCTGACCTGCTGCCCCCAAACCTCCCCCGCCAGAAAACACAAATCATAGAGGCCGACTGCCGACGCCTCCCGCCCGCAGGTCAGTCGCCTCAGCACCTCCGGCGCGAGATAGGCCAGCCGCAGCTGGCGGCTGACGTGCCGTTCCGCCAGCCCGACCGCCTCGGCCAGTTCCTGGATGGTGGCGAACTCACCGGCATCAATGCGTCGTCGCCACCCCCATGCGCGGCCGATGGCACGCAGGATGTGCGGGTCCTGCGCTTGATCCTCGCTGGGCCGGTAGTCGGCGGGCGGCAGAATCTTCGGCCGCCCGTTTTTTTGCGTAGCTTGAATTGAAACAAAACGTGGATAGTGTCTGGCGCCGATTTGTTAATTCAGACACGCTGAGATTACAAATTCATCATCTCAACGACATCCCGATGTCATCGAAGCCCAGCACCACATGGCCCTGCAACGATCTAGCGCGCATGTGCACCCCACATCGCGCTGGCCATTTCAATTTGCTGGAGCACGACATGATCCGCACTCTCCTGACGACCGTTTCGGTTGCAACTTTGACACTTTCCGCGACCCTGCCCGCTTTCGCCGATTGGACAAAAGAAGTGTCCGTCGTGCGCGTCGGCATCATCGGCGGTGAAAACGAGGCGGACCGCCTCAAGCGCCTATCCTGTCTCGAGACCAAGATGAACGATCAGTTCGGCGTCGACGTCGAATTCTTCCCCGCCACCGATTACGCCGGCGTGATGCAGGGCCTTCTGGCGGGCCAGTTGGAAATGGCGGGCCTCGGGCCGGTCGGTTATGCAGGCATCTATCTGCAAGACCCCGAAGCGGTCGAGCCTTTCGTCGTTTCGTCCAATGTCGACGGGTCGCTGGGGTATCACGCGGTTATCGTGACGCGCGCCGACAGCGGCATCACCGATGTCGCGGGCCTGCAAGGCAAGTCTCTGGCATGGGCCGATCCGAATTCCTCGTCGGGCTATCTGTATCCCAAGGCGGGTCTGGAACTGGCGGGGATCGACATCGACAGCTACTTCGGGTCGACCGGTTTCTCGGGTGGGCATGAACAGGGCGTGATCGCGGTGCTGGACAAGCAGTATGACGCCGCCGCGACCTGGTCATCGCTGATAGGCGAGCGTGCCGAGGGCTATACCCGCGGCAACCTGCGCCGCATGGTCGACAAGGATATGCTCGACATGAACGAGATCAACATCGTCTGGGAATCGGGCATCATCCCCAACGGCCCGACCGTGATCCGCAAGAGCCTGCCCGCCGACATGAAGCAGGCGATGTTCGAGCTTTACAGCACGCTGCATGTCGAAGACCCCGAATGCTTCGCCGCGGTCATGGGCGGTGACGGTGCAGGTTATGTCGCCGTGCCCGAAGGCTTCTACGACGAGACCATCGAACTGCGCCGCCGCGAAGTCGCCGGTTCGCGCTGATCGATAGGATGGCATGGGCGGCGCGTAACGGCGCCGCCCGTTGCTTTTTGCCCCCTAACAACAAGGAGCGCGCGATGCTCGAAATTACGCAGCTGACAAAGGCGTTCGGCCCCAACAAGGCGGTGGACAACATCACCCTGTCCGTGCCGCAAGGCCAGATGGTCGGCGTTATCGGTCGCTCGGGCGCGGGGAAATCGACGCTTCTGCGCATGGTGAACCGCCTGGCCGAACCGACGGATGGCAAGATCCTTTTCGGGGGCCGCGAGGTGACGGCGCTGCGCGGGCGTGCGCTTCATGCCTGGCGGGCCGAATGCGCTATGGTATTCCAGCAGTTCAACCTTGTCGGGCGCATGTCGGTCATCAACAACGTGCTGATGGGCCGGATTTTCCACCATGGCTTTGCAACGGCGATGTTGCAGATCTTCGGGCCCGAGGAACGCGCGCTCGCGATCCGTGCGCTCGACCGTTTGGGCATGGCCCACACCGCATTGCAGCGCGCCGAGACCCTCTCGGGCGGGCAGATGCAGCGCGTGGCGATCGCGCGCGCGTTGGTGCAGCAGCCCAAGCTGATGCTGGCCGATGAACCCATCGCCTCGCTCGATCCGCTGAACGCGAAAGTGGTCATGGATGCGCTGCGCACCATCAACCGCGAGGATGGGATCACGGTGCTGGCCAATCTGCACACGCTGGATACCGCGCGCACCTATTGCGACCGCATCGTCGGTCTGATGGAGGGTCGGGTGGTCTTCGACGGCACACCCGACCAGCTGACCGACCGGCAGGCCCGCGAAATCTATGGCGCCGAGGCCGATGACGCCTTCAGCGAGGGGGTGACGTCCACCGCGTTGCGCCCGGCACAGCCTGTACGCGCCCTTGAAGGGGCCGAGTGACACGTCATGGCACAATCCTCCATCGCAACAACCGGCTTCGTCATCCCGCCCGGACAAGACCCGGTTTCCGTGTTCGAAAAGCACCGGGCCGAGCTTTTGCGCTCGCGGCGGGTGATGAACATCACCTTGATCGTATTGTTTCTGGCGCTGCTGATCGTGTCGGTCATCATATCGCGCTTCTACCCCGAACGGCTCTGGAACGGCCTGCCGCGCATTTTCGAATATTTCGGTACGGTGATGCCCAGCCTCGAGGCCGACAAGCTGTTCGAGGGGCGCGCCGAAAACGGCAAGGCGGTGCCGGGATCGCTGCTGTTTTGGTATAGCGATATCGGCAAATATGTCCGGCTGTTGTTCGAAACGATCCTCATGGCGATCACCGCCACCATGCTTGGGGTCGCGCTGGCCTTTGTGTTGTCCTTTCCGGCTGCCCGCAACCTTGCGCTGACACGCTGGAGCAACATCCTGGCCCGTCGCACCGCCGAGGTGTTTCGCGGCGTGCCCGAGATCGTCATCGCATTGGTGCTGGTCTTCGCGGTCGGGATCGGCCCCTTGGCGGGTGTCATCGCCATCGCGATCCACACGGCCGGGGCCTTGGGCAAGCTGTTCTCCGAGGTGAACGAGAATGCCTCGATGCGTCCGGTCGAAGGGGTCCGTTCGGTCGGCGGAAACTGGTTTGCCGAGATGCGCTTTGGTGTCGTGCCGCAGGTGCTGCCGAATTTCGTGTCTTATGCGTTGCTGCGCTTCGAGATCAATGTGCGGGCCTCGTCGATCGTGGGCTTCGTGGGTGCGGGCGGTATCGGGCAAGAGCTGAACCATACGATCAGCTTCTACAATGACGACCGCGTGATGGCGGTGTTGATCCTGATCGTCTTGCTGGTCACGACGATCGATCTGATTTCGGAACGGGTGCGCATGCGCCTGATCGGGCGGGAGAACCTGATATGAGCGATGCAACCTTGCAGCACCCACGCCCCATGCAGGTGACAGCCAGCGACATCGCTGACTTGCGCCAGAGATTTCCCGATGCCTTCGGCAACCGCCGCAAACAGGCGACATCGGCGCTGCTCTGGACTGTGGCGATCGGCTATCTCTTGTGGTCGTTTTGGTATTTCGAATTCGGCAAGCTGTTCAATTTCAACGAACGCGCCACAAGGATGTTTTCGGAATTCTTCATCTGGGGTGATATGAGCGGCTGGGACTACGCCGGGATCTACCAAGGTTTGGCCGAAACCATCGCGATGGCCTTTCTCGGCACGCTTCTGGGGTCGATCGCGGCCTTGCTGATCGCGTTCTTCGCCGCGCGCAACACCATGCCCCAGCCCATCATCCGCCACGGCGTGCGCCGCTTTCTTGACCTTTTGCGGGGCATCGACAGCCTGATCTGGGCGCTGGTCTTCGTGCGCGCCGTGGGGTTGGGCCCGCTGGCGGGTGTTTTGTCGATCTTCGTCAGCGATGCGGGCACGCTGTCCAAGCTCTATTCCGAGGCGATCGAGAACGTGGATCGCAAGCAGATCGAGGGGGTGCGCGCCTCGGGCGCAAGCCCGGCCAAGAGCATCCGCTTCGGCTATCTGCCGCAGATCGCGCCGGTGTTCATCTCGCTCTCGCTCTATTCCTTTGAATCGAGCGTGCGCAGTGCGACCATCCTCGGGATCGTCGGTGCGGGCGGGATCGGCAAGGTCTTGGTCGACCGCTTCCGCGCGGGGTTCTTCGACCAAGTTGCTTTCGTGGTGATCAATATCTTGATCTGCGTCTTCGTGCTGGACTGGTTGTCGGGCAAGGTCCGCGCTCATTTCATCGGTGAAAAGCCGCACTAAGTCGGTCCCTCTGCCACGGGTGTGCGCGGTCCAGTTGCGTCCTTAGGTCGGTGTCCCACCACGGCTTTGTTTCGGGGAGCTGCAGGCATGTGAGACATCTATTGCGGGCATGCTCTTGATGACATCGCGTCGCTCTATTTCTTTTTCTGGTCCCTTCGCGATTTGTGTGGGTTAAGGCGCACTGGCCTGTTCAGGGTCGCACCAGATGTTGTTGTCACGACGTGAGGCGC
>NZ_JBHUDD010000125.1:0-7867 GCF_042677865.1 Lacimonas salitolerans
ACACCGCGGGGTGGAGCAGCCCGGTAGCTCGTCAGGCTCATAACCTGAAGGTCGTAGGTTCAAATCCTACCCCCGCAACCAAATCTATCCGCGTTATCAAACTCTTATGCGCCGCCCTCCGGGGCGGCGTTTGCGTTTCAGCCGCCCGTGGAAGCACTGTGGAAGCAAGAGGGGCCGAAGTCCTTCATACCGCTTCGTAAATTGGTGCCTGCGATGACCGTTGCTTCCAGTGCGGCTCGATCGGGATCATTGCATCGAGACCGGCCGGGATCCCGCTGCCAAAAGCGAGCTCTCGAACATCGATCGCGACAACATCCAGTACGGGCCGCTCTTCGGTCATGAGCACGAACTCGGTGATCCTTCCTGGCGGGCAGTCCCTTGAGGCCGGGTAAACGAGCGCGAGTCGCCTACAACGGTAGCGACTGGCGTAGGCGTTCATCTGATATGCGTCGCCGCTCGAGACGCCCGAGTTCGGTTTGGCGGGATCGAGGCGCTTCCATTTTGCATCGAAGATGGCGACGCACTCGTCTCCGCTCTGAACGGTGATGTCGGGGCGCAGCTGGAAGCCCGCCGTCGCGAGGTTCTTCACAGGGCTCTGAAGTCCGACAGTAAGGCCAGCACCGGCCTGCACCTGGCAAGCATGCCGGATGCGCAGTCCGAGTACCGTCTCGAAGAGCTTCTCCATGTTGAACAGCAGAGCGGAACCAGCTGCGTCGCCGATGCGAACATCCGGATAGAGGCCTGTCAGCAGCCAGCGGGCCCGCACAAACACCGGCTCCCAGTGTCGGATGGTGCGATCAAACCGCAGGGCGCCGACGTCGCGAGCCCTGACCCTGCGATCGGTCACCTCGTCAAAGCGATGGAGGAACGCCGCCACCATCGCCCGGGTCCTCGGGCTCAGTGCGAGCCCTAGAAGGATCCGAAGGACCGCCTTGAGCGCTTGATTGTAGGGGTTGTCGATGCTGCGCTCGTCGAAGCGACAGAGTAGATGAGAACGGTCGAAGGCGTTCGTGCGCAGGTGCTCGGTCAGCTCGAGCCGTCCGCGGATGGCATTGAGGTTCTCCGTCCTCTCCGAGTACCGGGCAATGGCCCCGCCTCGGAGCGCGGATTTCACCTGGCTGCAGAAATCCTCGATGAAGACGTCCAGGAGGTGGCTGTGCTGTTGCCCGAGGCCGGCCTCGCCTACGCGCTTCGATCCGAGCTCTCCAACACGAGCAAGCATGGCCACCAGAAGGCCCCGCATGTCTTCGCTGCTATCGCTGCCATGGTCGATCTTTGGAAGTATCTCGATCGCCAGCTGCTCAGTTTGCAGAACTCCGCAGAACGGCCCGAACTTCAATGACCGATGGCCCCATGCGAGGACCCCGGGTGGCAGACGTCCGGCGAGTTTCGCGATGCCTTCTGCCTCGAGCTCGCTGATCTCGCCGGCCGGGCCGATGCTGACACCCTCCCTCTCTCGGACGGTCAGGCACCTCATTCCGGTGGCTCGTAGATCTTGCGGATTGCGTCCGGGGTGATGTCGTCTTCCCGAATGATCTCGAACGCCTCACCGTCCCCGATCTCGGCCGGGTCCGCCTTGGGAAAGAGCACAGCGGCATTCTGTGCCCGCGCCCGGTGACCAATTGCAGCTCCTCCTCTACGGCCTGGTCGGCGAGGATGTAACGGATCTGACGCCAGTCGTCGTAGAACGCCTCTTGCAGAAACGGCAGTATCTCCCTCGCAAATACACGGCGCAGCTCGTCGAAGGACTTCACGTGGTAGAAGTAGCTGTGGCCAAGGGTCTGGTCGCGATGCAGCAGGCGGGACAGGCGGGCATTCATGGCTTGCAGGAGCTGACGCAGGTCGATCGCGTTGCCCTCATCGTCGTCGATCGATTCAAGCAGTTCCGGCTTCGGCGTGAGTTCCTCGAACCGGAACCGGCGCCGTAAGGCGCTGTCGAGCAGAGCGATAGAGCGGTCCGCGGTGTTCATTGTGCCGATCACGTCGACGTTCGCGGGCACACCAAAACGCTCACCGGAGTAAGGGAGCGTCACTTCCAAACCCCTGCAACTCGCCGAGCGGTTTCCCGAGGCATCGATGCGGATGCGCTTGTCAACTTCGACCAGCGTGATCAGCTCGCCGAAGACCTTGGCGACGTTTCCGCGATTGATCTCGTCGATGAAGAGGGCGAACCGCTTGTCCGGCGCGCGCCGGGCCCGATCGCAAAGCCGCTTCAACACCCCTGGCCGCACCTCGTAGGTGACGGCGCCGTTCTCCGTGACGGGTCGAATGCCCTCGACGAAGTCCTCGTACGCGTAGCTCTGATGAAACGTCACAAACTC
The DNA here is from genome assembly GCF_042677865.1 of Lacimonas salitolerans. NCBI lineage: Bacteria > Pseudomonadati > Pseudomonadota > Alphaproteobacteria > Rhodobacterales > Paracoccaceae > Lacimonas > Lacimonas salitolerans. Next base: position 2,322 of record NZ_JBHUDD010000125.1, read on the forward strand.
GAAGCGATCACCGGCCTCGTCCTGGTATCGCGGCATGTAATCGTTCTTGAGGCGGAAGGTCTTCCCGGTGCCGGGCGGGCCGTAGAGAATGAGGTTCAGGGGCGGCGCGAGTTTCTTTGGAGATGCATCGCCAGAACCGGCGTCGTCCCCCGGCGGAGTAGCGCCCGATGCGATAGGCAACAGCGCCTTCCATAGGCGCTCCAAGGTGCGGGCAGCCTTTGCCTTGATCTCGATTCCGGAAGACTGCGGGTTCCATTCCTGGCCGGGCTCGCGGTTTTGCAGCTGTTCCAGAGGGACGATTTCGTCCGACGTTGCATCGCGGACGGAGTCGAATGCCACGTCAACGAAGCGCGTCGTCTCTCCGGCGTCGGCCCGGGCCTGTTCCCAGTGCTCAGCTTCGTAGGGCGCGCGCGTGACCTTTCCAACTGCAACGACGCCTTTCGGAGGGCTGCCCGTGCGGATCAGAAAGACGCGGTCACCCTCGCGCGGCTTGCTCGAGCTGCAGCGCCATCGGTTGTCGGCCTTCTCCCCGCTGATCGTCGTGGCGCGGTCGGCCGTGAGTGTGTCCCAGGTCCATCTGGAGGGGTTCCAGCTGAGGAGCCAGTTCTTGGTCTGGTTCTTCCACTGGGACTCGAACTCTTCCTGGTAGAAATCGATGTCCGCGCCATGCTCTTCTTCAAGTCGGCGGCGCAGCTCGAGCAAGGCGCGGTCGATCTCGACAGTGCTCCACTTCTTGATCTCCTTCTCCGTCGTGTCTCCGGAGCCGGCGAGGATTAGGCGTTTGTCGCCCTCGGAACTGATCCGCTCGAACGTGTCGGGAAACAGAAGGTGTGGAAGGATGTGGATCAGCTGCCTATGCCGCGCCTCCGGGAGGCCGCTCAGCCAGCCAGAGAATGCCCACGGGTCCGACGCGATCTGCTCACGGTCGGCGGCATCGCGAGCCTTGAAATCGCGCAAGGCGCCGATGAGGAATACCAGCTCGCGCCAACGGTGCGTGTTGTAGGCGGTCCCAGCGGAGCCGATGCCTTCAAGAACAGAGTCTTCCAGAAGAGGATGGGTCGCGCTCAGGTCCTCTCCCGACCAAGACCAGATCTCCAGCACGTTTTCGCGCTTCTTGGCGGCGCCGACGTTCGACGGGAACAGCAGCGTAAGCCACAGGCTCTCGGCCATCAGCTGGCGACAATCAGCGGAGCCCTCCGAAAGCTGCGCTTTCAATTTTGAGAGAAAGTCACCTTCACCTGCGTCGAGATTCTTTACGAAGCGCTGATCAAGTTCATCCAAGAGCTGGATCGTCCAGAGGTTCTTTGCATCGGACAGTACCGATTGTTCACCAGCTAGGGATCGTTCGCGCCAATCCGTTGCGGCGTCATAGATCGGCTCGACATGGTGATTGGGATTGTACTTCGACACGCGAAAACGCTTCCTTGGTTGCTCTAAAACGTACGATTAATGCCAGGAATCGAGTGGTTCGATTGCCTTGGCCGCTCGAACCCACAGTAGTTCGGGCTTTCCAGGCATGCCTGAACAGGACCCTCCGCCTTTATCTGCGAAATCCTCCGCCTGCAGCGAGGGCAGGGTACGTAGAAGTATCGCTCCTCATGCTGGCGTGGTGTGGCGGCGTTATTTCTGGTGTCGAAGTGTCCCGGGCGCCACTGCCCGATAATGTCGCCGGGGACTAATTTCCAAAGGTCGTCTAAAGCTTGAGTGCGCTCATCGAGCCTGGCGACATTTGTCCTTTGGTATAGGTTCGTTTGAAACAGCGCACTTACTTGACCAATTGGCCCTCGCTGCCCCTCGGAGCCACGCTCGTCATCCTGCCGTTCCGGGGAAGCCGCCGCGGCCAGCGATAGACCGAATTCGAGATCGTGGAATTCCTCGGAAGTCTCGGCACCTCGCCCCGTAGACCTCAGACTTACTCGCGCGACATAATCATGATCAATCTGAAGGTTGCATTCGATCCGTTCAAGCAAAGGCTGTGCCATTGGGTCAACCTGGACCTTCACGACGCAGAGAGAGCGTCGGGGGTCACTCGGCGAAGTCTTTCCAAGCTTCACCGGCTTCGCGACCTCCACAACCGCGACGCCCTCCCGAGGGTCCACGCAAAACAGGCGGGTGTTGGCGACGTTCTGGGTTTCGTTCTCGATCGGAAGTGTCCAACCGGCATCGACAAGAGAGTGGTAGGTGCCCCGGCCAGATGTGTCTGCTACGAGTATTTCGATCGGTTTTGACAGTTTGAGCCTGAGCCCATCATTCGCAATCCAAGCGGCGCCTTCGGCGATGATGCGATCACCATTTTCGAGCCGCGGAACCCTCCCCACGAAACGTTCCGTCAGGCCATCTCGAATTGCGGGCATGTTAACCATCCCGCCAGTTGCCAGGCACAGTTCGATATCCTGGTAAGTCAGCTGCGCCTGCTCCAGTATCTCATCGATCCGAGCCAGCCCGCGTGCGACGATGCCAGAGCTGAGTTTCTCGAGTTCCGCCCGGGTTACCGATCCAAGGAGGTTTTTTCCGGGCCCATCAACCTTCAGGTAGTTCCGTACGATCACGTCTTCGGTGTCGACCTTGGGATCAGACAAATGAATTTTCAGAATTTCGCACTGGTGCAGCAGCTTCGCCGCCATGCCCGGTTGCTCCAGAGCTGTGATGTCTTCCAAGCCATGCGCGGATGCATGCATCTCGCGCAGATGATTTCGCAGGCGTTCGTCGAACTTGTCGCCGCCGACTTCGTTGTCGCCAAGATTTCTGACCTGCATGATCGCACCACCAGTGATGCGGCAGAGGGTCAAGTCGAGCGTGCCGCCACCCCAATCGAAGACCAGGATGGATCTTCCTTCGAGGCGCGCCAGCTCGCGGCCAAGGTCAGGTTGGGCACGAAGGTGAGCATAAAGGGCAGCTACCGGCTCGTGAACAAATTGCACAACGCCAATGCCGGCTTTTCGAGCCGCTTCGCGAAGGGCTCGGCGCTCAGGCCCTCCGAAGTCGACAGGAATGGTGAACACCGCTCGCGCGAGGTCATGCGCAGGTGCACCGCCGCGCGCGATGGCCGCGTCAGCTTTCAAGTGTCGGAGGACCTCGGCGACGGCATCGGTGGGCTCGACAGGTCTGCCATCCACGAAGATAGGACCATCACGCCTGAGCGACATTTTCGGAGATCGAACGAAGCCTGGTGGGGCGCCACCTTCGGTGATGTCCATGTTCTCGCGGGCTTCGCGTCCAACTACGATGTCCGCGCCACGATACCAGATGACTGACGGATGAGGGCGACGGGTGACTGGATCTACGAGTGCGAGGGCGCGCCCCCCGACTGAGACTGCCACCAGACTGTTTGTTGTTCCAAAGTCGATGCCGAAGATGGTCTCACTCATTCCTTAGCCTCTTCAATCACTGAAAGCGCGGCTTTCACGCGTCGTAGCGCAATCCCTGGCGCTGGAGGGTCAATTTCTAAAGCGTCGATAGCATCCGCGAGCAGAGGGCCCAGTCGTTCGCCCAGCAGCACTTTCTGCTCGGCTCTTGTTTCAGTCAGGTCGTGACCCCAATGATGGCGTTCAGCTGCAAGGGTCTTCTCCAAGTTGGCGATGGCCGCTTCCTGCTCAGAATTGGTCGACTTTGCATCTTCCAGTTCGGTCCGTAGCTTTTCGATCTTTCGGTTCGCATCATCGAGGCGATGGCGCAGGTCATTGGAGATGTGCCTCTCGCGAGCCTGTTCTTCTTCCGCGACCTTGACCATCTGATCGCCAAGTGCCGCCATTGCCGCTGCAATCCGAAGCTCACCAGGTCGTCCCTTCTGAACGGCTCGCTGTGCCGCCCGCGCAGCCGTCTTCAAATCCTTGAAGAGAACTGAAGGAAGTTGTTCCGCGACCTGCCACGTCTTGAGCGAACGCTTCTCGACAAGCCAACAGATGGCGATCCGCAGAGTATTCTCTGCGCGCCTCTTATCGTCCTTCTTTTCAGAACCCAGGCCTGCAGAGAGTTCACGCAGAACGGATTTGAAGATGCGCCCTGAGTCGTGGTCATGCGGGTCGAAAGCTTCACCAAGTTGCTCCTTAAGGCGTGACTGTGCAGCCCCCCACATCCATGCGTCGACCGGCTCCGGCGGTGAGGCTTGGGCCATCAAACTCCAGAGGCGCTCCGCCTCTGGGTCCTTGGACAGCATAAGCTTGGCGGCCGCCTCTTGGTCCGCGGGGCGGAAGCGCTTCACTTCATTCTTGCGAAGGATCTTGAAGAAGACGGAGGGGCTCGCACGATCCTCGCCAAAGTACCCCACAAGCGTGGGAGGTATCTCAACTTCTTCAACCGGGGCGTCCTTGGATTTATCCGACCCCTCTACCCGCATCTCGGCGCCTGTGCTCTCAGCCTTGGTTCCTGGCTTCTCTTCTTTCTCTGTCACGTTGATGCTTGCTCCAGGTATTTGCTCGCCCATCTGCTGAAGGGATAGATCTCGGCGATCTGTGTTAGTGGTTCCAAGGCGCACTCGGTCGAGCCGAGTCGCCATGCTGAAGCGGCCCAGATGGCGAGCGCCTTCTGGTGATCAGTCACGTCGAGTAGGTCGGATTGCGCGAGCGTCCTGCACTCGTCATCCAGGATCGGACTCCATCGCGGCTGTGCAGTGAGATGTTTTGAAAGTTCAAGCATCCGCCCTGTCCCGTGATCGATCGGGCAGACCGGCCGCCGAGTGACACTCTCGTGAGGGCGTGCCAGGCTTGCCGAGCCAGGGTTCGATAGCAGCTCAATCGCGAGATCGAGTTCCCAATATCCTGTACGCTCTCCGCCATTTTCGAAGTGGTTCAACGAAAAGCGTATGATGCAGGTAATCAGTCTTGCAAGTGGGCGCGGGAAATCCTTCAGGGTATCGAGCGCGCGTCCATAGAGTTCACGATAGCGGGAGAATGGAGTGGTCAGGCTCTCACCATCAGGGCGCTCTTTGATAATGATGCCAAGACAATAGTCGGCGAGGCCGGATGCATACTCCCTTCCCGGTCCCTGAGTCCGCTTGTCCGCGAGGAATGAGCCAATTGAATTTCTGGTTATCGCCTCAGATACCAATATTTCTCTGAAAGCTTCCTCTACTCGCTTAAGCTCAGCCTTTTGTGCAATTCGGAACGAGAGACCATAATAAGTGACAACGGGTGCCGCCCTTTGCTCAGTCGCATTGACCAATTCGAGCTTTAGCTCCGCCTGAGAGGTCGCGGCGATGGTCTTCCTGAGAGTATCAGTGGAGACCTGCTGCGGCAGAGCACCGTCGCGGCAGACCTTGGCATGGCTCGCGTTCGTTACGGCAATGTCTGACAATGAGAGTGGCGATCGAAGGACGGCATGCGCACTCGGTTCTTGGCCGCGCAGGAGGATGAATGGCCGCTCTACGCGATGTTTGGCGTAGACATGGTCTTGGAACTCCGACTGGCTCGGAAAATGCGCTGCGCAGAAAGGGCAGGAGTAGCCTGGCTCTCTCGGCGGCCCGGGATCTGGGGTCCTTTCGGTGCTGTCAATCTGCATTCAAAACTGACCCATCGTGATCATTTAAAAATGACCCACCCGGGGGGTAG
>NZ_JBHUDD010000126.1:0-7977 GCF_042677865.1 Lacimonas salitolerans
ACGGATGTTAACAATGCAGGTGGGTCAGTTTTAGATGATCATAACCCACCCAAGTGGGTCACTTTTGCATGCCGATTCACACATACTTGATCGCATCGAAGTCATTGGCGTCGACTCGGACGCCAATCCATTAATTTACGACATGCGCCAGCAAGTGAAGCGATCAGTTGAAGCGCTTGAGGAGCGCAAGCGGGAGCATGAGGAAGGCTCTGAAGACGAAGCGGATTGGACGCATATTGTGACGCAAAGGAAGGAGGAAGTTTCGGATCCTACTCCGCGCGCCACGACGCGCTCGGTGTTCGACGATGTCGACCAATAGTCATGATGATAGCGATCAGTTGATGTCATACCAGTTAGAACCGCCCTCGACCGCTAGCACGGACACAAGGCGTCCCCTACAAGCCGCTGCCGCCGCTCAAGCGGGATTCGACTATCGGTAATCTCGTCCTTTTTGACGGGGGGGATTACCGAAGGTCGATGACCTGCTGCCGTGGAAATGGCGCGCGTAGCAGTCAGGCCGGACGCTTACGTCTTACCCATTTAGCGATCGCGAGAGAAAAATCGATGCCCGCCAAAGTCAAGCGGTGCGAGCGCCCGCTTCTGACACGCAGGCCTGCCGTCTCCGACGAGCGAAATGGTGGACGAAGCGGACGTGGTCCTCAGGATCATCGGACGGTAGGTATAGGCCCTGACTGACATGAGGCGATTATTCTTGATGTTGAATGGCGATTTCCCATGTCAACGCCATGTCAACGAGCGTACGTCATATTTCGAAGGGCGGTGACGGTGAATGCAGGTCAATGTCAGTCAGTTTCAGGGTGGAAAATTTGTGAAATCAAAGGCTTATCGGATAAACTATTGATTTCGTTAAGCTATTGGAATCGTTGAAATTTCGGCTCATAACCTGAAGGCCGCAGGTTCAAATCCTGCCCCCGCAACCAAATTAATACGCCAAATCAAACACTTAAGGCGGTGGTATTATTATACCATCGGCCTTTTGGCGTTTTACGTCAACACCACGTCAACAAATCACCAGTCCCCCTATGACGCGTTGGTTTCAGCCTCGAAAACCGCGCTTGGCGCAGATGAACGGCGACCGGAATTCATTATTTTTCAATTCCGGCCACAGCATAGCTTGTACTTGCGGCCTGATCCGCAAGGGCAGGGATCGTTCCGCCCGGGGCGGGGAGCGGCCCTGTGAGGCATACCAGGAAGATTGGCAGTAAGCGTTCCAACCAGTTCGGGGCGCGATTGGTGCAGGATCGTCACGACACAGTTCGGGATTAGGTCCGGCGCTTCGAGATCGATTTCGTCGATCTCGTCATCTGTAAACTTGCTATTGCCTGTGTAAATGTCCTGTAGCGCCATCATGAAGATCATCGTGGCTCGAGTTTCGTCATCGGCCAGGTTGAGCAGGTTTTCCCAAGCCTCCGGACGCAAACGCATCGCACGAGTGAAGCCGTCCACCCAGGGCTCCCAGAGGGTTTCGTCACTGTTCGGATCCACTTCGTAGATCGGCTCGATCCAGAGCGACCGTGTGATTGTTTCCGCCACGGAATTGTAATGCGCCATCACCGCGCCGATCGTTTCTTCCGCCGCCTTTTGATCCGCGAATTTCGCGTCGCCAGTTTCGCCCCACACCTCCGGGAGCCATTCCGACGGTGAAATCATCTCGGGGCAAGCCAGCACGCCGGTCACATAACCGTCGAGTTCGCTAAGCGTCATGGGCATATTATCGACGGGCAGCGCGAACAGGAGTTCGTTCAGGCGATCCAGCCGTTTTTCCTCTGTGGTCATGATCCACCCTTTCTGTGTGCTGCCGTGATAATCAACGCGCGTATGAGGGTGAAGCCTTGGACAGACGCATCACCAGTCACGCCAGCCACTCATCCAGCTTCGACCAGCGCCGACGGCCTGATACATTCTTCACCGCGATCGCTACGGCCTTCTTCTGACCAACCAGCACGACGAGCTTCTTGCCCCGGGTAACGCCGGTGTAGATCAAGTTGCGCTGCAGCATCGCGTAGTGCTGGGTCATGACAGGGATGACCACGACCGGGTATTCCGAGCCCTGGCTCTTGTGGATTGTCGCTGCATAGGCGGGCACCAGCGTGTCGAGTTCGCCAAACAGGAATGTCACAGTGCGGCCGTCGAAGTTCACGGCCACCTCGCCGTCATCGAGGTCGAGGTCCTCAATCATGCCGATGTCCCCGTTGTAGACGTCCTTGTCGTAATCGTTCTCGATCTGCATGACCTTGTCGCCCGGCGCAAAGGTCCAGCCGAAGCGCTCGACCTTCTTTTCCCCGGCAGGGTTCAGAGCGGCCTGCAGCTCGATATTGAGGGAACGCGCGCCTACGCCGCCGCGGTTCATCGGGCAGAGGACCTGGATGTCTTTGATTGGATCAAAGCCGAAACGCTGGTGGATGCGCTTGGCGACCAGTTCGACGATGCGTGGTACGGCTTGCTCGGGGTCTGCAGCAGGCACGAAATAGAAATCCGCTTCCCCATCGGGTTTGCCAAGATCGGGCAAGCGGCCCGCATTGATGGAATGCGCCGTGGTGATGATCTTGCTCTGGGCCGCCTGCCGGAACACCTCGGTCAGACGCACCACCGGCACCGCGCCGGAGCCGATGATGTCCGCCAGCACTTGGCCTGGGCCCACAGATGGGAGTTGGTCGATATCGCCGACAATCAGCAGCGCCGCGGTGCTGGGTACAGCTTTCAGGAGCGACTGCATCAGCAGCACATCGACCATCGAGCTTTCGTCCACGACTAGCAAGTCGCAGTCGAGCGGGTTTTCCTCGTTGCGTTTGAATCCGAAGACCTTCGGGTCGAATTCCAGAAGCCGGTGGATGGTCTTGGCCTCCATCCCGGTGGCCTCGGTCATGCGCTTTGCCGCGCGACCCGTCGGCGCGCAGAGCAGCAGCTTCACAGCCTTGGCTGCCAGTATGCGCAGGATCGAGTTCACGATCGTGGTCTTGCCTACGCCGGGGCCGCCGGTGATCACCATGAGCTTTGAGCGCAGTGCTAGCCGGATCGCCTCGGCCTGGCTTTCAGCAAGGGTAAGGCCCGTCTTCTGCTCGATCCAGGGCAGCGCCTTGTCTGTGTCGATCTCCGGCCAGGGCAGGGCGCCCGCGCGGATGCGCTTTACATGCTCGGAGATAGCGCGTTCGGCGTGATAAAGCCCGGTTAGGAAGATGCAGTCCATGTCGGCCACGCGATCGGCCGTTACGGTCGCTTCGGCTAGTTCTTCTTCCAAGGCGCTGTCGATCAAGGGGGCAGGGACATCGAGCAGCTTGCCAGCCAGTCCGATCAATTCGGCTCGCGGAAGTCCACAATGGCCATCGCCCATCGCCTCAGTCAGGGCGAAGGAAATCCCCGCGCGCACGCGGATCATCGCGGTTTTCTCGATCCCGAGTTTCTCGGCGATCATGTCCGCCGTCCGAAACCCGATGCCGCGGATGTCTTTGGCCAGCCGATAAGGGTTCTCGCTCATGACCTGCACAGCATCCGTGCCATAGGTCTTGAAGATCCGCACCGCGCGCGCCGTGCCCACCCCGTGCTGGTGCAGGAAGACCATGATCTCGCGGATCACCTTCTGATCCGCCCACCCGGTCGTGATCTTGGCTGCGCGCATCGGACCGATACCGGTGACTTCGCGCAGCCGCTCGGGCGCGGCCTCGATGATGTCGAAGACATCCTTGCCGAAGGCTTTGACGAGCCGCTTGGCATAGACTGGCCCGATCCCACGGATCATGCCAGAGCCGAGGTATTTTTCGATTCCGTCAGTCGTCGACGGCGCATGGGTTTTCAGGAAGTGTGCCTTGAACTGCAGGCCATGGTTGCGGTCGTTTAACCAGACCCCGGACGCTGTGATCCATTCGCCCGCTGAGATCATCGCGGCATGGCCTACGGTGGTCACCAGATCCCGGTGACCCCGCGCTTTTACCCGAAGCACGCAGAAGCCGTTCTCGGAATTGTGGAATGTCACCCGTTCCACAAGACCCGCGAGGACTTCAGTTGTGCTCTCGGCGGGTGGCTTCATGGCAGGCGCTGCCCCTGCCGCCAGTCCCATGGCATCACGAATTGCCCGGCCCAGATATTGCGCCCAGCGCGGCGGGCTTGATCTTCTGCTCCGATGTAATCCCGCGCGTACCGCCTGTAGGCGACGGCCCAACCTTCGTTGACGAGCCAGAGGTTCAGGTCCTGATTGTCTTGGGTGCAGACAGCGATTGCACGATCGTAACGGTCAACATCGCGCACCGCGCAGTTCACCGAACGGCGACCGATCCGGTCGGACAGAGCGAGCGCTGCTTGCTGCCCACAGCGCCACTGCTGTCCAGAGGGATTTGTGCAGAGCTGTCTGCTTTCTGGCGCATCTATTCCGTGCAAACGGATTCTGACGCCGCGGATTTCAAGAGTGTCAGCGTCAATCACGCTGGCCACACCGACCAGATCGTTTGCCGCGACCGGAGCTGCCGAAAGAAAAGCGGCTAGGAGCAGGATCAGTCGCAGCACAGCCATCAAACCCTCAGAAGGTCCAGCAAAGGGTCGAAGGCATAGAGCGCGGCCCTGCGGCCGGCTGCGGGCTGCAGGGTTCTTAGAAGACCCGCATCGACAAGCCTTCGGGACAGCAGGCGCGCGGAGGTCGCTGGAATGCCCGATCTTTCGACAAATCGATCATTGCGAAATACCGGGCTCGCGAACACGAAATCCAGTGCCTGATCATGAAATTGTGAGTTTAGCACCTCGCGGAAGCGCTCCCGCATTTCGCTGTGCAGCTTGAAGATCGCATCGGCCGTCTGGATATTCACCGTGGCCTGCTCATGCATGGCCAGCAGGAAGAATATCACCCAACCAGTCCAGTCGCCCTCTGCAGACACGGCCCGCATCCGCTCGATATATTCGTCTTTATGGGTTTCGAAGTAGCCCGAGACAAAGAAGTTGGGCTGGCTGAGCACACCTAGTCGCCAGAGCATTAGCGTGATCAGCATGCGGCCGATCCGGCCATTGCCATCCTCGAACGGGTGAAGCGCTTCGAATTCCACATGGGCGAGCGCCGTGCGGATGAGAGGACGCGTCTCGCTGGTGTTGATGAACTGGACCAAAGCCGCCATCGCAGGTTCAAGCTGCTCTGGAGCAATTGGGACGTAGTAAATCTTTCCGCGGCGCTCATCCCCGACGTAGTTCTGCTCGATTTTATAGCTGCCTGGACGCTTTGTAGCGCCACGTCCGGCGGAGAGCAGTTGTTGGTGCGCAGACCGGATCAGGTGTTCCCCAAGCGGCATGCCCTCGGCAAGGGCATCTTGCGCACTTCGGAGGGCGCGCGAATAGAGGTAAGTTTCAATGTCGTCGTGGCGTGCGTCGCGATAGAGATCCGTGCTTCCGGAATCTTCCTCTGCTTCCAGGCGATAGAGGTCCTCAATCGTCGAGATCGTGCCCTCCATCCGCGACGAGGTCACCGCGTCCTGGCGGCGCAACGGAGCGAGGAACAGCTCGCCATTTACCATGCCCGATATCTTGGCGTCATAGCGTGCTAGCGAAGCCGCAGCCTCTTCCAGCGGGCCAAGCAGCCGTTCATAATCCAGTGACTTGGGCGGAAAAGCATCCTCATGGTAGCGCACTGCATCTGCAAGATTGTAGGTTTTGGTGACCATTTCCTAACCCAAACTGTCGTCAACGCTGTTTGATGGCACCCTAGTCACATCAAGCCCTTTTGGCAACGGAATATGGCCGAATATTGCCGCCAACAGCCTTTGACCCTCGTTGGCTGCCATCAAAGCTTCTTGTCGACAAGAAAGTAGGGCGATTGGTTGCCAACCAGCCTGCTGATCGGCATGGGCCTGCTGCGACTTTGGAAGGTAATGGTCGTGTCGGCCACGCGGTGCCTCAAGATGGATTCCCCTCACATTAGGGTGTAGGGAAGCATCATGGATTTTGTCTTTTACGATCTGGAAACCACGGGAATATCACCCGAGTTCGACCAGCCGCTGCAGTTCGCTGCGATCTGGACGGATGAGAATTTCGTGGAAAAGGATCGGGTTAATATCCGCTGCCGGCTAGCCCCGCACATCCTGCCGTCACCACAGGCGTTGGTCGTCACGCGCGTTACCCCTGATCAGCTGACAGACCCGAATCTGCCATCGCTGTTCGAGTTCTCACAGCAGGTGGCTGAGTTCACCGAGCGATGGGCCCCTGCCATCTGGGTGGGCTACAACACGATGAAGTTCGACGAGGAGGTCCTGCGACAGACTTTCTACCAGAACCTTTCACCGAACATCTACGCCACGCAGTCCAATGGAAACACGCGCTTTGATATTCTGCCGGCAGTCTATGCCGCTTATGGTCGGGAGCCCGATCTGCTGGTCTGGCCGACCGACGACACGGGCAGGCGGAGCTTTAAGTTGGATCGATTGGCGCCAGCCAACGGGTTCAACGCGCACAACTCACATGATGCCTTGGGAGATGTCGAAGCGACCATCCATATCGCGCGCCTGATTTCGACGCGACGCCCAGCGCTTTGGTCTGAGTTGCTAGATAACGCGCATAAAGCGCGTGTGCAGGCAAAGCTTGAAAGCTTCCGCCCTTATGAGCTGGTCACCCGTTTTGGTGGTGGTGAGCCTCGATCCTACGTTGGCTGTTTCTGCGGATACTCCCAAGGGAACAGCGCGCAGGCGGCATTTTTCGATCTGGATACTGCTGACCCGTCTGATTTCCTAGAGTCCTCAGACGACGCGATCTTCGCCGCCGTGGATGCCACGCCGAAAATCATCAGAGGCGTGTCCACAAATAAAGCGCCCGCGCTGCTCGAACACGCAGCGCCCAGCGCAGAACATCTGCGCCGGGCGGCGGTCATCGCCAACGCGACTGAGTTTCGTCAGCGCGTAGGTGCGGCAATGGCGGCTCGGTTTGTTGAAGATCCGGACGTCCCGCCCAAGCCGGTTGAGCGTCAGATTTACGGGGAATTTTATTCCAACGCGGACAAGCAGCTTCTTCAAGAATTTAAGCATGCGACCTGGTCGCGACGCCAGGAAATCGTGTTGAGCCTTCGGGATTCACGCCTACAGCAACTTGGGCGTCGACTGGTGGCATTTTACAGCCCTGAGCTGTTGAATGCCAAAGAGGCGGAGCTGTTCAAAAGTTATCTGCGTGAAAAGTGGTCTGCGCCAGATGTGCCGGAGACCGAATGGATGACCTTCGAAAAAGGGGAGGTTGCACTGCGTGATTTGCGTGCTGCCGGTGCTGCAGAGCCCAATGAGCTTGACGCGATTGCGGCATTTTTATGGGCGCGGTGCGCACGTGATGCGTAGGAACCCCAACCTACACTTGCCGTTATTTGGAGCGCTTTATCTCGCCTTGGTTGACTGGCGGAAAAGGAAAATTTCACCGTGGGGATGCCGCATCTGTGGAGAGGCGAAGGGGGCAACTTAATGTGGATAAGTTTCGGTAGCTTTGCACTGGCAGCATCTGGCGTGTTGGGCGGGGAGCCAACCTTCACCGCATCTTGGACGAATGGCCGCTATGCGCAGGAAGCGGAGTTTGCAAACTTGACCGATTAACGCAACCAGGTGAGGTTTTCTGCTGCGGCGCAATCCGCCGATCCTGCCGTTCGCTGCGACTGCGAGGTTCTGAAACTGGTGAACTCACACAGTATGGACCGAGCGGCTATTCACCGCCAAGGCTGTTTTCGGTTCGGTGTACGAGGATGCCTTTTTCTGGACCGACGAAGGCCATGGCTCCGACGATGCCATCCACTTCTATGCGTTCGAATGGATCGACCAGCCGGATGGTGTGGACACGAAGCGGCTTATGAATAACACTCCTCTAACGGGTGAGAATGACATTACAGCCAGGCAAAGGGTATTCGGAGGTATCGAGGGATTATGGGGAAAAACAGGTCCCTTCGCGATTTGTGTGGGTTAAGGCGCACTGGCCTGTTCAGGGTCGCACCAGATGTTGTTGTCACGACGTGAGGCG
>NZ_JBHUDD010000127.1:0-8337 GCF_042677865.1 Lacimonas salitolerans
CGTGAAATGGCTGCCCGCGATGCCGTGAAACGCGTGCCCGAGATCACGCGAAATCACTGCCCAACTTCCGCGAAATGCGCACCCTACGAGACCCCACCCCCGCGTTCTCATCCTGATTGACGCTGGATTCTCAGCCTGTTTGTCGCGCGGCAGCTGCCACCGTAGAGTCGGCAAATACCAAGTCTTGCACAGACCTTGGTCTATGACGTTCTGCGAATGTCATGGGATGTCCTTTTAAGATGCGTGGGAAAGAAAACTGCGAGACAGGTCATGCCCCGCAGTTTTAAGGGCTTCACTCAGCAGGGATGGCTTCGCCGTTGAGGCGCAGTTTCGGAGACATGGACGCGAACAGCTTGGGTGCAAAGGTTTTGACATCCTCCGCCCGCCGCTTGGCCACATCCGCCGCTTCCAACCCTTTTTGATCATCCTGGGCTTTTTGATCGAGGTACTTGCCCGATGCGATCAGCACCGTGTCGATCACCTTGGCCTCATTGTTGCCAAACAGCAGATCGCCCGTGCCATCGGGATTGCAGCGGATCAGCCCTACTACGTAATCCTCGTCATATTCGCTGTTGGGCTGGATGAATTCTGGCAGGTCAAAGGACGCCACCGGGATGCGGGCCATGTTCAAACCCGCCACCGCGATCTGCTTGTAGTCATCCGACGTCATTGCCTTGCCGTCTTTGATCTTCGGCAAGCGGCGTACTTCTTCGACGCCCCCACATTCTTGAATATAGCTGGTTAGGCTTTGCTCTGCGGGTTTGAGATCATGTGCAATCGTCAAAAGCCGTGAATAGGCCATTTCCCTATTGCCCTCTTTGCCAAACACATAGCGGATCACCTTGAGGCCAAGGCTGGTACTGGTGCGTGGCTTCATATTGCGGTCCGTGAGCAGCGCATTCAAAGCGCGACGCTTGGCGGTGTCGTCTTTCATTTCGGAAAAAACGGCGTAGCAACGCTCAAGGATCGCGTAGAGTTCGTCATTGGAGGCTTTGAGAGTACCTTCCTCCCAGGCAGCACGGGCGACTGAGATTTGGTCAAGAGTGCGTTCGAGTTGAACTTTATAATTGGTATCAGACATAGGTTGTCCTTTCTGTCAGGCAGCCAAAGGCCCTCGGACGGAAGGCCTCACGCTGTCGCGAATCGACAACGCACCTTCACTGTGCTGGACAACCAACCCCGTTGGCTTACCTAACGAAGGTGTTGGAACTCGTTGAGTCACGTGGCCAGCCCCACAGAAGCCGGTCACGTCCTGCGCCGACCTTCAAACACGCGCCGCCCCAGTTTCATCAGTATACAATTGTCAACAAAGCACCGAACCCGCCATATCGCGGAGCACCTCTTTGGAAATGCTCTGTTTTTTACTACTGGTGGCAGTATCTGAGGCATAATCAAGATTACCGTGACACCTGCATAAACGGCGGCGTCGGTCCTTGTGCCAGGCTTTATCGTGACTTTGGCAACATCTACCGGCAAACGTTTCGGGAATGGTGGGGCGTGCACCATTACCTTTTTGCTGAGCAGCCTGCAGCGGCTTTCACCCGCGACAATCACCGCTTCGGTGATGCTGCTCAAATTGTTGACGTGCAGATCGATGTGTCATTAGGTCCCGAAGCTGTAGAGCGCAGCCTTAAGGAGTTGCACACACAGTTGCTGTTCCCTGATCGCAGAGCCCTGCACCGCTCCGCTGCGGTTTATCCGGTGGCGCGCCGCCCTGTCTTGGTGAACCTGCATCGCCACTTGGCCGTCCACAAATGCCGCTTGCGCTTTCCAGATGTCCCGGATGAAAACATCGCAGATCGCATGGGGCTCAACGCCGCTGAGCAAGCCAATGGCATATCACGCAGTTATCTGCAGCGGCTGGGACATTCCACACGTGATATCGACATCGAGCTGAGGCGCGCCAAACGCAAAGCCGTGCAGCATGATTTGCGCTGCGCACGCTTGCTCATCGAGGGTGTTGGCAGAGGTGAGTTCCCGGTGCGCACCAACGGGTAGTCTTTGTGTTAGGTTGATCGACCTTTAGGCGAATAAATCAAGGCAATAAACAACTCAAAACAGATTAACCTGACAGGCTAAATTTGGCGGATTCCTGTTTGATATCATAGGGTTGCGAAGGCTTCTTCGACCAACCCCCAAAAAAGTTTACTGTGTTAAACCTGTAAACGAGTTTACTGTGTTCTCTCAGCAAACTGCCCCAAAAGCCGAAGATTCTTTAGGTGTTTTGCTTGGGAGAACGCAGCGCAGGGCTAGAATGCCTGAAATTTTGACAGTACTTTTGCTTGCTTGTTGTGAGCGTGCATCCTCTCCTGAACTTGCTGACCACAACACGAGCCACCTGGCGCACTTCGAACATTTGGCCGAGGACGATGTTTGCGCAAGAATGTGCCCGCTGCCCAAGCATTCGCCTTTGACTGCTGTCGAAGTAGTGGTCACTGCACTTTAGGTGCTGTTTCTGCAACGTAGCCCTGCCCATCGCTCATGGGCAGCACATGGGCGCATACTCGGGGCGCATACTCGGGGAATAGTTTGGCATCGCAAAACTCCTTTGAAGTCACGCTATGGCCAGACCCGCTTCAAGAACAACTGGATTTAGATAAATATCTGTGAACATGAGATAATTTGGAGGTGTCATGAGTATAAAACTGCTTGAACATATTAGAGATGAACTGATCAGTTCAGGAGCGGCGGCCAACACCCCAGAGTTTTGTCGTGCCTGGCTGGGACGCAGTGAGGGGTATATCCGAACATTGCGCAATCACGGCACAGGGCCAAGTGTGGAAACGCTTGCGATCTGTGCGCACAAACTGGGCTACTATGCAGATCGACTTCGCGGGAGTGAGAGAGCAGATCATCGCGCATGGGTTGAGCGGCTTGATAGGCTCAAACTGTTGTGTGACACAGCCATTGCCCGCCACGCGGAGGCGGTATGGCGCGCGCCAGACAGGATGTCGGCATGATCGCCTGCTCGAAATGGGTCCTGTGGCCCAAAAATTTGGTCGCGCAGTTTTTGGCTGGGAAGTACTTATCAAATCAGCCTGGTGATTTTGCATCACCCCATCTTCTGCGGGTGTGGGCATGAAATGGCGACAGATCACCGGCAAGGCAGAGCCAAAACGTCAAGCACCGCCACGGTCCAACAACGCACCGCAGGAGCACCCCGACGCCAAGCAGCGCCGCAAGCCCAAGCCAAAGCCACAACCGTTCAATACGCCAAAACCGGATGAGTTGAGTTGATGGCGCCTCACGCACGCTGAGCGGGCTCTACAGCAGTCAGGTTCTCTGTGGGATGGGTCAGTGTGCCCGCGCACCCGGGTTGGCGCTGTGCGTGCGAAAACAGCGCATTCTTCACAAAAGCGTCACAGTCCGTACTGTTCATGCGCGGCTCCACATAATTGATTGATATACATAGCTAAAATGGCATTTCGCAGCCGACTGCTCGATCCCACGTGCCATACTCGCCGACATTTGCCAATCGCCGGTGCTCAAATTGCGCGCATACCAGCTATCTACACTCACAGCGCACGAACATGGCAAGACAAGCTTGTCTATTGCGGTGAACGATGGGGCCACCAGGCTAAAATGCTGTAGATTCACTACCAACCGCCCAATTTGAGGCGAGAGTGCCCCTGCTGACGGCGCTCAGGACCCCAACAGGCTTGTAAAAACAGAATAAGTCGTTGTCGATATGGGACTGGTTGGTTAAGGTTGCAGTAGCACTGCAGAGAAGGAAACAAGAGATGACCCAGGTCCTGAGGATCGACCATCACTATGAAGATCTTCAGAAGACTGATGACGTGCGGGCCTTCTACACTGAGCGGCAACGCTGCGAGGCGATCGTTGAAGCGATCTGCGATGCGGCAATCAAGAAGAAGGTCCAGGTGATCTCGTACGACGTTTTTGACACGGCGCTTCTTCGGGAGTGCAAGTCTGAGGCGCAGCGGTTTTGGGACATATCTGAGCGCTTCATCACCCAGTGTCGCGAAGAAGGAAACTTGGTCTCTTTCGAGGCCGAGGACGCTGTCCTGGCGCGCGCAACGGCGGCCAGAGCAGCCTACTCTATCTCGCGCAGCATTGCCGGCAACAGAGAGGGCAGGTTCGACGACATCGCACGAACGACCTGCGATCTACTCGGCCACCCTGAACTCACCGATGCCTACGTCGCTAACGAATTGGCGTATGAGTTGACTGCTCTCGTAACCAACCCGCTGCTTGGTATGGTGGCGGACGCCCTTCCGCGGACGCGTCTGATCTTCGTGTCCGACATGTACTTGGAGAGTGCGAAGATCACGCACCTGCTGATGGAAAAGTTTGGGCCCAAGGTGGTCGGGCGAGTTTACTCCTCTGCAGACGGCATTGGGAGCAAACGAACCGGTGGCATCTTCAGCTACCTGGAGGAAACGCTGCGGGTCTCGGGTGACAAAATTCTTCACATTGGCGACAGCCTCCATTCGGACTACAAGATGCCGAAGGCCAGTGGGTGGAACTCTTTTTACTTGCCCCTGCCAGACAGTGAAAAGAAGCGGCGTCGGGATTGTTATGACGCCGTGAAAGATCGCTTTGCGCAGACTGGCGTCACCCTAGAAAAATACCTGCATTTTAACCTGTGAGCCTAGTCCCCATGAAGCCGACCTCAACCCGCCAATTTGGGCACGATATGCTCGGCCCAGTGATCAACATCTTCATGGCAAGGCTACACGCGTATCTACGCCAGTGCGACGATGCAGATCATAAGGTGCTTTTCGCCCTACGGGCCGGAGTGCGCATCAAAGACCTTTACGAGACTTGGTTGAGCGCCCGCAATGCATACCAGCCGACAAACCTATTCCTGCTCCGAGCGTCGCGCATGATGGCCATTAAAGCCGCATACCATGCAGCGCCGACCCTTGCAGTCACAGCCCTCGGCCGTGAGCTTCAGGGAGCGTCCTTAAACGACATCATAAGCTGCCTTCTGCACCAGGATGTGATCTCTGGTCGATGCCCCGAGCCGCCGAAGGTGCAGCAGATGCCGTTGCACGACTTCATAAAAAGCGAAGACCAAGCAGCAAAACTTGTTCGACGCTACTTGAGCCGGCAGTCGGACCTCTACGCCAGCTACCTCAATCGCCTGGCAGACAATGCAGAGCGCCTCATCTTGGTCGATTCTGGCTGGCGCGGCACTACTCAATTTCTTTTGGAGCAAGCCTTCCCCAACTACGAATGGGAGGGCTTATACTTCGGCTGCATTGGTGGGATTGAAATCCTCGGCCGTGGCACTGGGCCGAAGCACGGCCTCATGTTCGACAGCGACATCTATCAGCCAGACAAGCCTGAGACAGCCTTTGTTATCCACCGACACCTAATAGAGAGCCTCTTCGAGCCGGGCATCGCGTCTATTGAGCACATCGAGCCGGGAGACACCGAGCGCAAGCTTGGGACCGCCGATTTGGTCAAGAACGAACTTCGGGAAAACTGGGACGACGCCTACGATGGCGTCCGTGCCTACTTGAACACCCATGCCAGCGATCCGTTGTCTAAGGCAACGAGCGACTACCAAGTGGCAATGGAGCGCCTAGCAGAACTTCTCTGCTATCCCACTAAAAACGACATCCAAAATGCATGTGGGAAGATGCGCTCGCACGACCTCGGTCGGTATGGCGCAACTTCATCAGTGATGCCTGCAAGGGATCGCTTCGTTGGCGACAGCTCCGAACTTCGTATTGAACAGGCTATCTGGAAGACGGGGCAAGCGGCGCTTGAATACTCTGCAGAAAGGGCTGGAGCCGCCCAGAAAAAGATTGTGTCCAGCTTGATGGGAAGCACGGCTGAACAGTATTTTACAGCCCCTACGGACGACACTGCGGCAGAAGCAGCGGCTGGGCGGATCGCGATCATTACGCGGACCAAGGATCGTCCGCTGCTTCTGCGTCGCGCTGCTGAAAGTGTCGCGTGCCAGACTTACGACAACTATTCCTGGGTCATCGTCAACGACGGCGGAAGCCTTGAGGACGTTCAACAGGTTCTCGATGATGCTGCGGTAGACCCAACTAAGATAACCATTTGCTCGAACTCCAAGAGCCTCGGTATGGAAGCGGCCTCTAACGTCGGCATCAGGGCTTGCGAGTCCGAGTACGTTGTAATCCACGACGACGACGACAGCTGGCACCCAGACTTCCTGAAGGAAACGGTCACGTTTCTCCGCCAGAACCGCAAGGTGTACAGCGGCGTGATCACGAAGACCCTGCATGTGTCCGAGGAAATACTTGGCCATTCCGTAATCGAGCATGGGCGAAGACCATACATGGACTGGGTTCAGAACGTCCAGATTTCCGAGATGGTCATCGGCAATTTTTTTCCGCCGATCGCTTTCGTGTTCCGCCGCGACGTTTGGGAGCAACTCAAAGGCTTTGACGAGAATTTGCCGGTGCTGGGCGATTGGGACTTCAACCTTCGCTTCCTGACGAAAGCCAACATCGGCGTTCTGCCGAAAGCGCTAGCCTACTATCACCACCGAGATCGCGGCAACGGCGGCGGAAATTACTCGAACTCTGTGATTGGCGGGCTGAGCAGGCACGCAGCCTATAACGCCATCGTCCGCAACAAATACATCCGCTTAGCTGGCACCGAAAGTGAATACGCGGCTCTCGCCGTGCTGATGGGCACAGCCTATAGTCACGAAGACACTCGGCATAGGCTGAATAATGTAAAGGATCAGGTTATCGCGACAAACGGTCAACCCGCGCCAACAAAGATTACTGATATCGAAGCCTTACGAAGGGAAATCGCTGAGGCTAAAAATGCGGCCGCACAACTGCAAGAGGAGCTCGATCGCCGCTGGATCATGCTGCACATGGCAGCATCAGTAATTACCAAGGCAAAGAAACTCGATGTGAAGGCGCCAGAACTCTTCTCCCAGTTTTCAGAACATTTAGACGAGTACATTAATTCAACACCACTCAATCCACCACCAGACTTCAACGATGACAACTATATGAAGCGCAACAGCGATGTCGCCGCAGCAGCTTCACATGGCCAGGTCAAAAGCGGGTTTGACCACTACATTAAATTTGGTAAAAATGAAGGCCGCCCACGAAATGGTTGACAGAAAAACAAGGCTTTTACCTGACTATAGAAGCTGCCAATCTGCAAGATAACAACTATGACCAAATCGGGCGCAGGACCTATGACAAAATCGAGCGCAGGACCCAAAATTGATCCCAATATCATCGAGGGTCTTCTTTCAGCCAAGTTTCCAAGGGTAAACTATTTGACCCATATAGATAACAACCGGAGGTTGGTCTATGTCGAAACACCGAAGGTTGCTTGCACATCAATCAAGAAATTCATGATGGACCAATATGTTGGTGGGGTATTTGACCTACCAAACGTAAATGACGTTCATCGACGTGAGATTTCGCCTTTAAAGCAACTCACTACGCTTTCACCGGAAGAAGCTAAAGCGATTTGGAGTAAAGAATACCGGCGCTTTTCTTTTGTGCGCAATCCGTTCGCGCGGCTTCTGTCGGGATATCTCGATAAATTGGTGACGAACGAATTTGAGCGTCAGCGCCATTTGCCGATGATGGGTTTTGCACCGGATTCAAAACCGACGCTCGTCGAGTTTCTTGAACGCCTCGTCAAAAAATCCGATGCCGAGCGTGACATTCATTTCGCCACACAATCATCGCTGTTGATGGTCGATGCGGTCGAATATGATTACATCGGACGCTTCGAAGGATTCAAAGAAGATTTCCTAAGACTTCAGGCAACCTTTTATGGAATTGACCATCCTACAGAGAGTTACGAAGTCTTCGGAAGACATCACGCTTCGAATGCGCACGAGAAGATTTTTCAGTATTACGGCCCAAAGGAAATTGAACTCGTGCGAGAGATCTACCAAACAGATTTCCGGCTATTCGGTTACTCAGAAGCTATAACTCAAGCAAGTCACTGCGAACAGCCAGTGAAGGTAGAGCAGCTGAGTTTGAAGTTACCATCGGCGGGGTCGATCTAGCCATGAACAGGGCCAAGCGCCGAAATATGATTATCCGGGATGGAACAACTAAAGGCAAGTCAATGTGAAAAACCGAGCTAAAGCCGCCCGAATTCTAAGGAGCCCCTTGACATAATGAACGAACGCATCGTTGACGGTCAGATTGAACGCCAGCAGGCCATTGCCGAGTTGAGGGCTGCTCTGGACGCTGGGGGGTCCCTTCGCGATTTGTGTGGGTTAAGGCGCACTGGCCTGTTCAGGGGCGCACCAGATGTTGTTGTAACGACGTGAGGCGCGTCTGGCGCGGAGACTTCCGATATCGCAGCGCCTGACGCGCCGGAACTATTTGCCTCTGCCACTTCCCA